>NZ_BAAAYN010000073.1:181-1672 GCF_039536245.1 Cryptosporangium minutisporangium
TCTCAGCGGCGGGTGTCTCAGCGGCGGGTGTGTCCGACGCTTCAGCGGGGGCAGGGGTGGCCGGCGTCGCCGCGGGGGCGGTCGCGGCCGGCGCGATGGCGGCGGCGATCTCGGCCGGTGTCACGGTGGCCGGTGCCGTGGGCTCGGTCGGTTCCGTCGTCTCGGTCGGCGCGGTGACGTCGGCCGACTCAGGTGCGGCCGGAGCCGCCGACACGTCCGCGGACTCCGTGGGCGACGACTCCGCAGGCGTACCTGCGGGCGTGGCGGCGGTGCTGTCGCTGCCGGAAGTGTCCATGACCATCCTCGTTCCCGTTCCGGTGGCGGGTATATTCACCACCGCATCTGCGCTGCCACCCTGGGTGAGCCGGTCGCCACCGCCGCTGCGGCCGCAGGCCGGGTCGCGGGCTGCCTGACGAGCATTGTCACAGGTTCCGGCTAACTACTTCGCACCGATGGGGCGATCGGTGCTGCATATGTTGCTCGAACCGCCCTCACAGGGCGTGCGAACAGCACAGCGAGACTTGTTCAGCCTCCCAGGCACCCCAAGCTCAGGGCGGCGCGCAAGGGTCGGCTGAACAATTCTCAATTCGTGTCTGTCGGATACCTGGTTGCCGTGCGCCGGGCGCTTCCGGCCAGCCGGTTACCCTTCCGACGTGTTGCTCGCCGCCGCCGTCTGCCCTCATCCGCCCTTGCTGGTCCCGCAGCTGACCGGTGCTTCCGCGCAGCGACCGCCGAGCGGTCCCGCGGCCGACGCCGCGACTGCGGCGGCGACCCTGCGGGAGACCTGCCTGACGGCCGTGCGCGACCTGATCGCGGCGGGGGACCAGGCCGGATCGGAACTCGACGTCGTGGTGGTCGGCACCGGGCCGACGCCGGGCAGCGCGGCACCGGACGCGGTCGGTTCGCTCGCGGGCTACGGCGCGGACGTGACCGTCGGGCTGACCCGGGTGGTGCCGGACGTGGCCCCGAGCGGAACGCCCACGCTGCCGCTCTCGGTGACCATCGGCGTCTGGCTGCTGCGTGCGGCCGGGTACGCCGGACCGGTTCGTGCCCGGGTCGTCACCGAGAACGCGACCCCCGCCGAGTGCGCCGACCTGGGCTCCCGGATCTCCGGGTTCCCCGTGCCGACCGCGTTGCTGGTGATGGGCGACGGCTCGGCGAGCCGGGACGAGAAGGCCCCCGGGGCGCTGGATCCCCGTGCGGTGCCGTTCGACACCGCGGTGGCGGACGCGCTGGCCACCGTCGACACCGCCGCGCTGGCCGCGCTCGACCCGGCGCTGGCTCGCGAGCTGCTCGCGGCCGGCCGGGCGCCGTGGCAGATCCTCGCCGGGGCGGTGTCGGCGGACGGACGGCCGTGGAAGGGCGAGCTGCGGTCGGCGGATGCTCCGTACGGCGTCGGGTACCTGGTCGCGTCCTGGTCGCCGGCGTGACCGAGCCGGCCGAGCCGGCGAGCCGCCCGGCCGAGAGGCCGGTGGTTGTCGCTGTCCCCGA
>NZ_BAAAYN010000074.1:0-1029 GCF_039536245.1 Cryptosporangium minutisporangium
CGCCGCCGGCCAGGCCACCGGCGGAACTCGCATCGCCGCCCGAGGCCGCACGGCCGCAGCGGCGAGTGCCGCAGTCGCACCCGACTGCGCCGCTGACTCGCTGACCGCCACCGGTTCCGCCCGCGCCCTCCCGGCGACCACCGCCGCCGACCCGCTAGACGCGGCCGACGCCGCCGACCTGCTACTGGCGGCCGACGTCGCCGACCCGCTCCCTGACGCTGACGGCGTCCGAGTCGAGGACGCGGCGAGCGTGGGCAGCGGTGGCGGGCGGGCGGCGCCGGTGGTGCGCCCGTACCCCGGCTTGGAAGCCCTCGTCCCGTGATCCTCCGCAACCTTCGGAGCAGCCCCGTGAGCACCTCTCCCCCGGAGCGCCAGCTCCCGATCCGGCGAGCGCTGCTCGTCGGCGTCAGCTACACGATCCCGTTCGTCGCCGCCGGTGGCCTGCTCCAGGCCCTCGGCACCCTGCTGGCCGGCGACGCCGCGTCCGGCGTCCCGATCAGCCCGCTGCAGCGCACCGGTGCCCTCGTCTTCTCGGTGGGAACGCTCGCCTTCGGCCTGCTCGCGCCGGTGCTGGCCGCGGCCGTGGCGTACGCGCTCGCCGGGCGACCCGGTCTCGTTCCCGGACTGACCACCGGTGTGGCCGCCACCGCGGCCGGCGCCGGTTTCCTCGGCGGGCTCCTCGGTGGCGTCACCGCCGGGGTCGCCGCCCACCTGCTCGCACGGGTCCGCGGCCCGGACTGGACGCACGGCCCGCTCGCCATCGTCGTCCTGCCGGTCGTCGCGACGCTGTTCGCAGCCGGGCTGATGCTGGGCCTGCTCGGACCGCCGCTCGCGCTGGTCACCGCGGTCCTCACCGACTGGCTCGGCAGCCTGGACGGCTCCTCCGCGATCCTGCTCGGCGCCGTGCTCGGCCTGATGACCGCGATCGATCTCGGCGGCCCGATCAACAAGGTCGCGTACACGTTCGCCGCGACCGGCGTCCTGAGCAGCCCCGTCGCTCTCCCCGGCAGCCCCGCCGCGGCCGCGGTG
>NZ_BAAAYN010000074.1:1072-13763 GCF_039536245.1 Cryptosporangium minutisporangium
CCGCCGACGACGCCACCGCCGCGGCGGCGAGCGCGGCGGCGCAGTCGGGCGGCGCGATGGCCGCGGTGATGGCGGCCGGGATGAGCGCACCGCTCGCGATGGCGCTCGCCACCCGGCTCCGCCCACGGCTGTTCACCCCCGCGGAGCGCACCCACGCCCCGACGGCGTCCGCGCTCGGCGCGCTGTTCGTCACCGAGGGCGCGATCCCGTACGCGGTGTCCGACCCGATCCGCGTCCTCCCGGCCGCGGTGCTCGGCTCGGCGGCGGCCGGTGCGCTCGCCCTCGGCACGCACACGACGCTCGACGCACCGCACGGCGGCCTCCTCGCGGTGTTCACCGCGGGGCACGCGGTGGCGTTCCTCGCAGCGGTGGCACTGGGCACGCTGCTCTCCGCCGCCGCAGTGATCGTCGCGAAAAGTGTGACGGGCGACAAACAGGCCACCCTGGTCGTCGGGGGGCGCACCCCGACGGCCGAACCCGGGGGCGCAGTGTGAGAAGCACCCATCGTCTGCGACCGAGAAGGGACGTTCGTGGCTAACCGGACGACAGCGCTGACAGCGGCCACCGTGCGAGGCGCCTGGATCGTCTGGCTCGTCGGTCTCGCCACCTACTTCGTGGCTGTCTTCCACCGCTCCTCGCTCGCCGTAGCCGGACTCGTCGCCACCGAACGATTCGACATCAGCGCTGCCCAGCTCGCGACGTTCACGATGCTCCAGCTGCTGGTCTACGCGGCGATGCAGGTTCCGGTCGGGCTGCTCGTCGACCGGTTCGGCTCGCGCGCGGTCCTGCTCACCGGCACGCTGATCCTGACCGTGGCCCAGGCCGGGTTCGCGCTCGCGGAGTCCTACGGCGCGGCGCTGGCCGCCCGGCTGTTCGTCGGCATCGGCGACGCGATGACGTTCATCTGCGTCCTCCGCCTCGTCAACGCCTGGTTCGCGCCCCGACGGGTGCCGGTAGTGACCCAGCTGACCGGCGTCATCGGGCAGTTGGGCGCGATCGCGTCTGCGGTACCGATGACGTGGGCGCTGAGCACACTCGGGTGGACCTGGGCGTACGGACTCGCGGCGTCGCTGGGCCTGGTGGCGGCGCTCGCGGCGCTGATCGTGCTGCACGACCAACCCGGAACCCGGACGCTGCGCGGGCCGGCGCTGTCGTACTCCGCGATCCGCGCCAGCCTGGCTTCGTCGTGGCAGCAGCCCGGCACCCGGCTCGGGTTCTGGGTGCACTTCACGACGCAGTTCAGCCAGACGATCTTCGCGCTGCTCTGGGGTTACCCGTTCCTGGTCGAGGGCGAGGGTCTGTCACCGAACGCCGCCTCGATGCTGCTCACGCTGATGGTGCTGTCGCTGATCGCGGCCGGCCCGGTGATGGGATGGTTCACCGCGCGCCATCCGTGGCAGCGTTCGACGCTCGCGCTGACGATCGTCGGTGCGATCGCGATCGCGTGGACGGTCGTGCTGGCGTGGCCGGGGCGCGCGCCGCTGGCGGTGCTGGTCGTGCTGGTGATGGTGATCGGGCTCGGCGGCCCGGGTTCGGTGATCGGGTTCGACCTCGGCCGGACGTCGAATCCACCGGCGCGGCTGGCCAGCGCGACCGGGATCATCAACCAGGCCGGGTTCGTGGCGAGCCTGACCGTCGTCGTCGCGATCGGGGCGATCCTCGACTGGCGCAGCGGCGGCGGTCCGGGGGCGGACTACACGCCGGACGCGTTCCGCTGGGCGATGTCGTTCCAGTACGTGCTCTGGGCGCTCGGCGCGACGCAAATCTTCCGATACCGCCGCAAGGGACGTGCCCACGCCCTCCTGCACGGCCTGCCCAGAACGACGCTGCCGCGCGAGCGCGCCTCCTCATGACCCGCAGGCTCAAGGTCCCCACGTCGGCGCGCTCGGGCGGCAGCCCCGCCCCGGGCAGGCTCCACCGCCGTTGAAAGGCATCGCCGCTACGCGGCGAGCGCGAGGGTGGCGTAGCGGCCTTCGCGGGCGAGCAGCTCGTCGTGGGATCCCGCCTCGACGATGCGGCCGTGGTCGAGCACCGCGATCCGATCGGCGTTGCGGACCGTGGACAGGCGGTGCGCGATCGTCACCGTGGTCCGCCCCTCGGCGAGCGCGTCGAACGCCTTCTGCACGGCCCGCTCGGTCGTGTTGTCCAGCGCACTCGTCGCCTCGTCCAGCACCAGCACGCGAGGGTCCCGCAGCAGCGTCCGCGCGATCGCGATCCGCTGCTTCTCGCCACCGGAGAACCGGTATCCGCGGGAGCCGACCATCGTGTCGTACCCGTCGGGCAGCGCGCTGATCAGGTCGTGGATCTGCGCCGCGCGAGCGGCGTCCTCGATCTCCGCGTCGGTGGCGTCCGGCTTCGCGTACCGGAGGTTCTCCCGGACGGTCGTGTGCAGCAGGTACGTCTCCTGCGAGACGACGCCGACGATCGACGACAGGTCGGTCAGCCGCAGGTCCCGCAGGTCGACGCCGTCCAGCGTCACGCGCCCGCCGGTGGGGTCGTAGAGGCGGGCGATCAGCGCGGCGATCGTGCTCTTCCCGGAGCCGGTCGCGCCGACCATCGCCAGCGTCGTCCCGGCCGGGACGTCCAGCGACACTCCCGCCACGGCGGCCACGTCGTTGCCCGGGTAGGTGAACGTCACGTCCTCGAAGCGCAAGTCACCGCGCACGTGCCCCAACGACACCGGGGAAACCGGGTCGTCGACCTCGACCGGCAGGTCCAGGTACTCGAAGATCCGGGCGAACAGCGCCAGGGACGCGGCGATCGACACGCCGGTGTTCAGCAGCGCGGTCAGCGGGCGGAACAGCGTCGACTGCAGGCCGGTGAAGGCCACGAGCGTGCCGATGCTCAGCGTCCCGGTGGTGCCGGGCAGCCCGGCGCTCAGGTAGATGACCGCGGGGATCGCGGCGAAGATGATGCTCATCGTGGCCATCCGCCAGCGTCCGGCGAGCTCCGAGCGCAGCTCCAGGTCGATCAGCCGGGACGACGACGCGGTGAAGCGCTCGACCAGCACGCCACCGGTGCCCATCGTCTTGCTCAACTGGGCACCGGAGACCGAGAGGCCTTCGTCGATCGTCACGTTCAGGTCGGCGAGTTCGCGCTGGCGCTGGGCGGTGATCACGCGGCGCATCTTCGCGACCCGCCGGGTCAGGTAGATCGCCGGCGGCAACACGACCAGCGACACCAGCGAGAGTCGCCAGGACAGCGCGGCCATCGCGGCGGCGGTGGCGATCACGGTCGTCAGGTTCGACGCGATCGACGTCGCGGTCGAGGTGACGACGGTCTGCATGCCGCCGATGTCGTTGGTGATGCGGGACTGCACCTCGCCGGTCCGCGTCCGGGTGAAGAACCCGATCGACTGACGCTGCAGGTGCGCGAAGACGTCGGTGCGCAGCCGGTGCATGACCTGCTGGCCGACGGTGGTGGAGATCCAGGTCTGGACCACGCCGAACGCGGACGTCACGGCGGCGACGGCGACCATGCCGATCACCAGCCAGACCAGGAGCCGGAGGTCCTGCTCGGGCAGCGCGACGTCGATGATCTCGCGGAGCAGGAACGGGGAGGCCAGCGACACGATCGACGAGGCCACGATGATCGCGGTCACGACGGCGAGTTGCCAGCGGTGGGCGGTGAAGAGGCGGGCGATCCGGCGCAGCGAGACGTTGCGCGCCTGGGCCTTCTCGGCCTCGGACAGTTTGCGGGGGCCGCCACGGCGGCCGTCGGTGGGTGGCGTCTCCAAGAACTACTCCTTCGATGCGATAGTACGAATAATGCTGAGGTTACCTCAACATGAGGGAACAACAGAACCCCCTGGTACCGTATTCCCGTGCCCGAGACACCGCGAGCCGACGTCGACGAGAGCCTGTCCGAGGCCTTCTGGGCGGTCGCCCGCCAGCTCCGGCACCTCACCCGCGAGTCGCTGGAGCCCTGGGAGATCACCCCTGGTCAGTCCCGCGCGCTCGGCGTGCTGATGCGGCACGGCGCGATGCGGCTCTCGGGACTCTCCGAGCACCTCCGGATCGCTCCGCGGTCGACCACCGAGGTCGTGGACGGCCTGGAGCAACGCGGCCTGGTCGAGCGTCAGCCCGACCCGAGCGACCGGCGCGCGACGCTCGTCGCAGTCACCGACCAGGGCCGGGAGGTCGGCCGCGCGATCAAGCACGCCCGCCGCGCCGAGAGCGAGAAGCTGTTCGGAGCGCTCTCCGCCGACGACCGGACGGAGCTGGCCCGCATCCTCGGACTACTCCGCAAATGACCACGCTGCTGCGTCGCGTCCGAATCGTGGCGGTGACCCGCCCGGCGTCGTCCGCCGAGCCCGTCGACGTCCGGATCGAGAACGGGCAGGTGACCGCGGCCGGGGACCTGTCGCCGGAGCCCGGGGAGCGGGTGCTCGCCGCCGACGGCCGCTGGTTGATCCCCGGCCTGTGGGACCAGCACGTGCACCTCCGGCAGTGGGCGCAGGCGCGGCTGCGCCTGGATCTGAGCGGCACCACTAGCCCTGGTGAGGTGATCGCCCGGGTACGCGACCGCCTCACCGACCGGCCCGCCGTCGTGGTCGGCGCCGGTTTTCGGCCCGCGACCTGGTCGGCCCAGCCGACAACCGCCGAGTTGGACGCCGTGACCGGCGCCGTTCCGACGATCCTGATCAGCGGTGACGTGCACGCCGGCTGGCTCAACTCGGCCGCACAGCGGTGGCTCGGAGTGCCCGCGCGCCCAGGAGTGCTCGACGAGAACGCGTGGTTCACGCTGCTGCCGCGGCTGGAAGAGCTGCTCGCCACCGACGTCGACCAGGCGTACCGGCTCGCGCTGGCCGACGCCGCGAGCCGGGGCGTCGTCGGCATCGTGGACCTGGAGTTCGAGGACGGTTACCGGGCCTGGCCGGAGCGGTTCGCGGCGGGCATCGACGCGGTGCGCGTCCGGACCGGGGTCTACGCCGACGGGCTCGAGGACGTGATCGCCGCCGGCCTGCGGACCGGCACCCCGCTGGACGCGTCGGGGCTGCTCACCATGGGTCCACTGAAGATCATCTCGGACGGGTCGCTGAACTCGCGGACCGCCCGGTGCTGCGAGCCGTATGCCGACGGCCGGTACGGCACCCAGAACTATCCGCTGGACGAGCTGATCCGACTGCTCGGGCGGGCGCACGAAGCCGGACTGCACACCGCACTCCACGCGATCGGCGACGCAGCACTGACCACCGCCGTGGACGCGTTCGAGGCGACCGGCGCGCGCGGCGGCATCGAGCACGTCCAGCTCGCCCGGCTCGAGGAGTTCGACCGGATGGCGCGGCTCGGCCTTCGCGCCAGCGTCCAGCCCGCTCACCTGCTCGACGACCGGGCGGTGACCGCGCAGGTCTAGCCGGATCGGGCCGACCGCTGTTTCGCGTTCCGGTCGATGCTGGACGCGGGAGTTCGGCTGGCGCTGGGCTCGGACGCGCCGGTCGCGCCGCTGGACCCGTGGCTGGCGATGGCCGCGGCGGTGCACCGCTCGGCCGACGGGTCGCCACCGTGGAATTCCCGCGAGGCGATCACCGCGGCCGAAGCGCTCGCGACGAGCGTCGACGAGCAGCCGACCGTCGGCGTCGGCAGCCGGGGTGATCTCGTCCTGCTCGACGCGAACCCGCTTCCGCCGGCCGAGGTGGCGGGCGTTTCCGCGGCGATCGCCGAGCACCTGCGGACGATGTGCGTGGCCGCGACGTTCGTCGCCGGCCGTCCGACGCACCTCGCACTCTGAGCACCGGCTGCTGTTGTTTCGCGCATTCCGGCGATCACCCTCCATCGCGGCGCGGGATCTGCTGAGCTGAGGGGTAGCGGCGCGTAGCGGAGCCCATCCCAGGAGTGTCGACGATGACCACCGAGGCGGAGCGCACCAGAGAACAACAGCAGCCGATTCCGGAACCGATCGTGGTCCGGCCCTGGCCGGTGCGGACGTCGTTCAAAGGCAGCGCGCTGGGCCGGCTCATCCGGACCACCGACGCCAAGCAGATCGGCATCCTGTACCTGGTCACGTCGTTCTTCTACTTCGCGGCCGCGGGCATCATGGCGCTGATGATGCGTGCCGAGCTGGCCCGGCCCGGACTGCAGTTCCTCTCCCCCGAGCAGTACAACCAGCTGTTCACGATGCACGGCTCGATCATGCTGCTGCTGTTCGGGACGCCGCTGGGCTTCGCGTTCGCGAACTTCCTGGTGCCGCTGCAGATCGGCGCGCCGGACGTCTCGTTCCCCCGGCTCAACGCGTTCGCGTACTGGGCGTTCGCGTTCGGCGGCCTGCTCGTGCTCGCCGGCTTCCTGACGCCCGGCGGCGCGGCGGACTTCGGCTGGTTCGCCTACGCGCCGCTGAACAACGAGATCAACTCGCCCGGGGCCGGTACGGACCTGTGGATCGTCGGCTTCGTCATCTCCGGTCTCGGCACGATCCTCGGCGCGGTCAACATCATCACGACGATCCTGACCATGCGCGCGCCCGGCATGACGATGTTCCGGATGCCGATCTTCACCTGGAACATGCTGGTCACCAGCCTTCTGGTGCTGATGGTCTTCCCGATCCTCGCCGCCGCGTTCCTCGCGTTACTCGCCGACCGCCACCTGGGCGGCCACGTCTACGACGCCGACACCGGCGGCCCGATCCTCTGGCAGCACCTGTTCTGGTTCTTCGGCCATCCAGAGGTCTACATCCTCGCGTTGCCGTTCTTCGGGATCATCACCGAGATCATCCCGGTGTTCAGCCGAAAACCCATCTTCGGCTACAAGGGACTAGTCGGCGCGACGATCGCGATCGCGGCACTGTCGATGACGGTCTGGGCCCACCACATGTTCGTCACCGGCGCGGTGCTGCTGCCGTTCTTCAGCTTCCTGTCGTACCTGATCGCGGTGCCGACCGGGATGAAGTTCTTCAACTGGATCGGCACGATGTGGAGGGGCCAAGTCACGCTCGAGACGCCGATGCTGTTCGCCATCGGCTTCCTCGTGACGTTCCTCTTCGGAGGCTTGACCGGCGTGCTGCTGGCCAGCCCACCGGTGGACTTCCACGTCTCGGACACGTACTTCGTCGTCGCGCACTTCCACTACGTACTGTTCGGGACGATCGTGTTCGCGGCCTTCGGCGGCATCTACTTCTGGTTCCCGAAGATGACCGGGCGGATGCTCGACGAGCGCCTCGGCAAGCTGCACTTCTGGCTGACGTTCATCGGCTTCCACACCACGTTCCTGGTGCAGCACTGGCTCGGTAACGAGGGCATGCCCCGCCGGTACGCCGACTACCTGCCGACCGACGGGTTCACGGTCCTCAACACGATCTCGACGATCGGCGCGTTCATCCTCGGCATCTCCGCACTGCCGATCATGTGGAACATCTGGAAGTCCTACAAGCTGGGCCGGGTCGTGAACGTCGACGACCCGTGGGGCTTCGGTGGTTCGCTGGAGTGGGCGACGTCCTGCCCGCCGCCGCGGCACAACTTCGTCAAGCTGCCCCGGATCCGCTCCGAGCGTCCGGCGTTCGACGCCGCGTACCCGCACCTCGCGCCGTGGTCACAGGAGGTGAAGAAGCCCCAACAGCCAACGATCAGCTCTTAGGCGTTGCGGGTGGCGGCCTCGGTCTCGAGGCCGAGTTCCTCGACGGCGGTCTCGCGCATCTCCACCTTGCGGATCTTGCCGGTGACCGTCATCGGGAAGCTGTCGACGAGCTTCACGTAGCGCGGGATCTTGAAGTGCGCGAGCTTCCCGGTGCAGAACGCCCGCAGCGACTCCGCGGTCAGCGGCTCGGCTCCTGGGCGCAGCCGGACCCACGCCATCAGCTCCTCGCCGTACCGGGCGTCCGGCACACCGATCACCTGCGCGTCGACGACGTCCGGGTGGGTGTAGAGGAACTCCTCCACCTCCCGCGGGTACACGTTCTCCCCACCCCGGATCACCATGTCCTTGATCCGCCCGACGATGTTGACGTAGCCGTCGGCGTCCATCGTCGCGAGGTCGCCGGTGTGCATCCAGCCGGCGGCGTCCAGCACCTCGGCGGTCTTCTCCGGCTCGTCCCAGTACCCGCGCATCACCGAGTACCCCCGGGTGCAGAACTCGCCGGTCTCCCCGCGCGGCACGACCCGGCCGGTCACCGGGTCGACGATCTTGATCTCCAGGTGCGGGTGGACCCGGCCGACGGTCGCGGTACGGCGGTCCAGGCTGTCGTCCGCGCCGGTCTGGGTGGAGACCGGCGACGTCTCGGTCATGCCGTAGCAGATCGTCACCTCGGTCATCCCCATCTCGGCGACCACCCGCTTCATCACCTCCACCGGGCACGGTGAGCCGGCCATGATGCCGGTGCGGAGGCTGGAGAGGTCGTAGTCGGCGAAGTCCGGCAGCCCCAGCTCGGCGATGAACATCGTCGGGACGCCGTAGAGCGAGGTGCAGCGCTCGTCCTGGACGGCCCGGAGCGTCGCCGCCGGGTCGAAGGCAGGCGCCGGGATCACCATCGTCGCGCCGTGTGACGTCGCGCCGAGGTTGCCCATGCCCATGCCGAAGCAGTGGTAGTACGGCACCGGGATGCAGACCCGGTCGGCCTCGGTGTAGCCGCAGCCCTCCCCCACGAAGAACCCGTTGTTCAGCAGGTTGTGGTGGGTGAGCGTCGCGCCCTTCGGGAAGCCGGTGGTGCCCGAGGTGTACTGGATGTTCACCGGGTCGTCGGCGTCCAGCTCGGTGGCGCGCTGCCGCAGCCGCGCCGGGTCGGCGGCGCGCCCGGCGGCCAGCATCGCGTCCCACTCGGGATCACCGAGGAAGAGGGTCGTGGTGAGGTCCGGGCACTCGTCCCGCACCTCGTCGACCATCCTGCGGTAGTCGCTGGTCTTGAAGGCCGGCGCCGCGATCAGCACCGAGATGCCAGCCTGCTTCAGGACGAACGCCAACTCGTGGGTGCGGTACGCCGGGTTGATGTTGACCAGGATCGCGCCGAGCTTGGCGGTGCCGTACTGGACGAAGACCCACTCGGCGCAGTTCGGCGCCCAGATCCCGACCCGGTCACCGTTCGCGACGCCGAGCGCGTCCAGGCCGAGCGCGCAGGCGTCCACCTCGGCGACCAACTCCGGATACGTGAACCGGCGGCCGGTCGCGCACTCGACCAGCGCCTCGTGCGCACCGACCCGGGCCGCGACGCGGTCGAGGTTGGCGCCGATCGTGTCGCCGAGCAGCGGAACTGCGGACGTGCCACTGCTGTAGGACGGTAAGCCTGGCATCGATGCCTCCCGGTGAGCGGCGTCACAGCTCTCCGGCGACTCTGTCACCGCGCGACCGAGGGCGCCAGCGGAACCGGCGCCGACCGAACCCGGACGCGCCGACACGCCCGGGCGACGACTGACGCCTTTCCGACAATGACGCCCGCCGGGCGCGGCTCGCTGCATTTGTTGTTCGCGAACAATTCAGTCGCCGCTCGATCAGAAAACGCGAATTCAGCGACCGAAAGTAATCGTGCGCCCCGGACGAACTTCGTCTGCTTTATAGGTGACCTGGTCGATCGTCATTCCCTTGGCCGCGACGAGAGTAATCGTGTCGCCGGTGTTGCCCAACGCGAGAGCGCCGCCGAGCGTCGCCTGGATCACTCCTCCGGCGGCGAGCGTGCCGCTCAGCTCGTACCGCCCGCCTGCGGTGTCCACCAGCGCCCAGCCGTCCAGCGCGACCGCGGCGGAGGAGACGTTCAGCAGCGTCACCGACTCGTGGCCCCGGTCGGTGCCGAGTGGGTTCGGCAGCGCCGCGACGATCAGCACGTCGCCCGGCACGCCGTGCTGCGGGCCGGTCGGCACCCCGGGCAGAGCCGGGTCGGGGCTGATCACGAAGTCCTCGGGCCATGCGGTCAGCTGCACCTGAGCGCCGCCGGCGGTGACGACGTCGTGCAGGTTGCTCCGCTCGACGGTGGAGAGCAGCAGGACCTCGTCGTCGCGGTTGACCGGGTCGGCGCGCAGCCAGGCGTCGAACCCGTCGAAGCTGGTGGCGCCGGTCGCCAGGTACGGCACCAGCCGGCGGAACAGCTTCGGCCAGATCACCAGCGTCTCGAGGGCGGCCAGGTCGGCGACGGTCGCCGCCGCGTTCGGGTCCGCCGTGGACCTCGCCCACAGTCCCCTCGACGCGGCCCGCGCCGCCCGCGACGTCGCTGCGAGGTGCGTGCGTAACTCCGCGGGCAGGGTCGCGTAGAACGCCGGGTAGGCGAGGCCGGCGGCGAGCAGCCGGGCGTTCACCGACTGGTCGAGCTGCGGCGTCTCCAGGAACAGCACGGCGCCGTCCACCGGGCCGGCGTCCCCGGCGTAGACGAACCCGACCAGCCGCCCGTTCGCGTCGACGCCGTTGGAGAGCACGTGCCCCCGCACCGTGTCCTGGTCGGCGGAGCGCACCTTGTTGGGCTGGTCCGGGAAGAACTCGACGTTCGTGAAGCCGAGCGTCGCCAGCAGCACGTTTCGCGCTCCTTCGGCGCCCGCGAGCTCCTGGCGCACCTCGCCGAAGTGGGTCTCCAGCGCGTCGATCGCCTCCAGGCGCACCGAGACGCCACGGGCGCCGAGGTCGGGCGCGCGGCCGGAGAAGCGGGGCAGGGTTTCGACCAGGGCCGGGCTGTCCGGCCGGAACTTGACCGTGTCGCCGTCCGGCTCCGGACCCTGTTGCGGGAGGTCGGGATAACGAATAACAAATGAACCCTTGAGCAACGTGTAGCTCACGAACGACTCCGTTCACGTCATGATTCCGTCAGCGCCGAGCACTTCCTCGAATAAGGCGGAATCCGGTAGGGTCTTCGACGGTCGTACCGCGACCTACGCCCATGCTGCGTCAGGATGACGAATTCCAGAAAGCGCATCGACCACTATTCCGTGCGGAGGCCGAACCCCCTGCTGCACTCGGACACCGGCGATCACGGACGCAGCAGGCAAATCAGTGGTCACGCCGGGCACTACGTCCTACCGTCAGCCGTTGTCCCAGGTAACGGCGGTTATCACGATGGCCGCCCCGATGAATTGAAGGTAGTATCTCCACATGGAGACAATGCCTCCGGTTGTTGCCCGTTCCCCACTGTCCGCAGTGGCCGACCTTCCGCAGTACGAACTGGACCTTGCGCCGACCATCGGTGTCCTGACCCGCCGGGCCCAGCGCGACGCCGACCGTGATCGCGCCCGCATCCTGGAGACAGCCCGCGAGGTGTTCGCGGTCTACGGGCTCGACGTCACGCTCGACGACATCGCGCGCTTCGGCGGCCTGAGCGTCCGCACCGTCCGGCGCGCGTTCCCGACCCGCGAACTCCTGGTCGAGACGCTGTTCGACCAGGCGCTCACCGACCTCGCGTCGGCCGCCGAGGAAGCCGCCGAGCACCCCGATCCGCTGCTGGGCTTCCTCGGATTCCTCAGCGAGTCGGCGCAGGTGCAGGAGCGCAACTCCGGGCTCCGCATGCTGCTGCAGGGCGAGTCGACCGCCCCGCGCGCCGTCGAGACCGCCCGCACCCGCCTGCTCCCCGGCCTGACCCGGCTGGTCGAGCGCGCCCGGGAATCCGGTGTCGTCCCGGCGGAGATGCAACCGACCGACCTGCCCGCACTGCAGTTCGTACTGGGCAACATGACCGAGTACGCGGAGAACGTCGAACCCGAGCTGTGGCAGCGCTACCTGGCGATACTGCTCGACGGTCTGCAGACGACCGCCGCCGGGTGCGGTCTCGACGCGCTGCCCGGTGGACGGCTCGCGCTGGACTGACGCGCCGGTACGACCACGGTCGTACTGCGAGATACCGCGCTAGGACCACGCGGATGCGTGCGTCGCCCCCGTAACGTCTGGTCTGTCAACTGATTCGTCAGTGACCCGGAAGACCGACGGACGACGGGGAGCACCGTGGGGACGGTACTGATCGGCATCGCACTCGCGCTGCTGTCGTCCGTGGCCTACGCCGGTGCGGCCGTCGTCCAGGAACGACTTGCCGAGCTCCCGGTCCGGCGGCTGGCCCGCCACCCGCGGTGGTGGATCGCGACCGCGCTCAACGGCGTCGCGGCGCTGCTGCACCTGGCCGCGCTCCGAGCGGGTCCGCTCTCGTTGATCCAGGCGCTGGGCGTCCTGACGCTTCCGCTCGCTGTGCCGTTGGCGGCGGTGACCTGGCGTCGACGGGTATCGGGCACCGAGTGGAACGGCATCGCGTTCACGCTGGCCGGCCTGGTGGGTTTGGTGCTGCTGATCGGGCCCGCCGGCACCGGCGTCGCGCTGACGCTGCCGGAGCTGGTGGTGCTCCTGGTGGTGGTCTGCGCCGTACTGGCCGGGCTGGAGGGCGCGAGCCGGATGCCGCGCGCGTCGGTGCTCTGGACCGCGGCGGCGGCCGGCGTCGCGTTCGGTATCTCGTCGGCGATCAGCCAGACGATCACCGTGCGCATCTCCAACGACGGGCTGGCCGCGGTCACCACGCCGCTCGTGGTGACCGCCGGACTGGCCGTCGCGGTGCTCACCGTGGCGGGGCTGCTGCTCACCCAGCGGTCGTACCGGGACGGATTGGGCGCGCCACTGGCCGTCAGCACGATCGCGAATCCGGTCGCGGCGGCCATCGTCGGCATCTCGCTGCTCGGCGACCGCATCACCGGCGGTTACCCGGGGGCGGCGCTCGCGGCGGCCTGCGCGGCCGGTGCTGCGATCGGCGTCACGTTGCTCGCCGGCGCGGCCCAGGACGGCCGCACGCGCGCCGGGTCGCCGGTCACCGCCGC
>NZ_BAAAYN010000075.1 GCF_039536245.1 Cryptosporangium minutisporangium
GGCGCCGAGCCGGTCGGCGACCACCGCCACGCTCGCCCGCGCCCGGGACCGCAGCGCGGCGGCGACGGTTGTGGCGTCCGGCAGCTCGACCGCCACCACGACGGAGAGCGCCGCAGCGACCAGCGCCAGCGCGGTGATCGTCGAGAGCGCCACCGGCAACCCGGCGTGTGCCGCGAGGAAGCCGACGGCGGGCGGGCCGCCGAGCAGCCCGCTGTACCCGACGGTCGACGCCAGCGCGACGCCGCGCGCTCCACCGACGAGCCCGGCCCGCCCGATTACGAGCGGGAACACGTTCGCGAGACCGAGTCCCACCAGGACGAAGCCACCGATCGCGATCGCCGGTGTGGGCGTGTAGGCAGCCGCCGTCGCACCGATCGCAGCGAGGAGCGACCCGGCGACGAGTACCCGGGTGTCGCCGTACCGGACGACCCACCGCGCGCCGGCCAGCCGCCCGCACCCCATCGCGAGGCAGAACGCGGCGTACCCGCCTGCCGCCAGCACGGGGCCGGTGTGCAGCGTCTCGCGGAGGTGCAGCGCTCCCCAGTCGGACAGCGCGCCCTCGGCGAACGCGGTGCTGCCCGCGATCGCGCCGAGCAGGACGAGCAGCACGGCCGGTCCGCGCGACGTGACCGCGGCGCTTTCGCCGGACGGCTCGGGCTCGGCGGGCGGTTCGGATGCGCTCTGGGGTGCGTCGACGCTGACAAGGAGCGGCGCCAGCCGGACGACCAACGTGAGACCGGCGGCCGCGACCAGGACGAAGTGGACCGGCACCGACAGCACGGCGGACGCCAGCCCGCCCAGCAGTGCCCCGGCGAGCCCGCCGAAGCTGAATCCCGCGTGCAGCGCGGACATCACCGGGCGGCGCTGGGCCTGTCCCAGGTGGACCCCGAGACTGTTCGCGGCCACGTTCGCCGCGCCGGTGGCCGCACCGAACACGGTCAACGCGACGCAGAGCGTCAGCAGCGTGGTGGAGAGCCCCGGCAGCACCAGCGTGCACGCGGTGAGAGCCGCCGCGACGGCGCTCACCCGACCGGCGCCGTACCGGGCGCACCAGCCACCGGCCAGCCGCATGCTGACCAGCGCGCCGAGCGAGACGCAGAAGAGCGCGGAGCCCAGCGCGGCGTGGGTGGTGCCCACCTGGTCACTGACGTCCGGGATCCGGGCGGCCCAGGTGCCGAAGACGGCGCCGTCGAGGGCGAAGAGCGTACCCACGGCGGCGTACTGCCGACGTGGAGTCGGCGTGCGGAGTCGCGGCGTGGGCACGCGGAACCGCACTGCCTGCACGGCAGCGGTCACGGTCGGAACTACCTTTCGGACGTGGTGCGCCGCGCGGTGCTGAGCGGCGCGGGCCCCGGGCAGGGCGTCCGCGGTCCGGTGGAGGACGTCGGGCGGATCGCGCCGGCGCTCACCCGTCGGTGGCGGCTCGGCTCCCTGGCTCGGCGGGGCGGGTCAGTCGGACGTCTGCGTCCGGACTCTGGCAGGTGTCTGGCTTGCTTCTGACACGATCAAGACTGCGGTGGTAACCGGGAGCAGTCAAATCCCTGCGGTGTGTACTGAATCACGCATCGAAACGCTCAGATGTCGCGATCGCCCGACGCCTCGACGCCGGGCCCCGATGCAAGACGTAGACAGCCCGGCCCAGCCCGGCCGCCTGCTTGCCCCTAGTCAGCTGGCGCCCGGTTGTCGGCGGTAGCTGACGCCCGGCGCCCCGGCCACGCGGCAGTTGACGCGTGGCCGTCGGCGATTGCGGGGCACCGCTAGGTGGGTATCCGTCCAACGACATCGGTGGTGCTGCGAGCCCTCGGCTCACACGCTGTCGAACGGGGCTGGTTGTCGCCGATTCCGGGTGCCGCTGAGATGGTTGTCGCGCCTCGCGTGCCATGGTCCGGAATTCGCGACAACCACCGCGAGCGCCGCCCCGACGGCGCGACAACCACTGTGTGCACCGCCCGGAAGGCGCGACAACCACTGGGCGTGCTGCCCGGAAGGCGCGACAACCACTGGGCGTGCTGCCCGGAAGGCGCGACAACCACTGTGTGCACTGCCCGGAAGGCGCGACAACCACTGGGCGTGCCACCCGGACGGCGCGACAACCACGGCGTGCACCGCCCGGAATTGTGCCAACCTTCAGCGGCGCCACCCGACGACTACCTCTGCGTGGGCGCGGCCAGCGGCGCGGGTGGACGAGCGGCCACGCAGATAGGCGGGTGCGCGGCGCGGCGGGTGGGCGAGCGGCGCGGCCGGACACGCGAGCGGCGTGCGCGGGTAGGTGTGCGGCGTGCCCGGCGAGCTACGCCGCGCCGGCGCCGAGCGAACGGTGCCGATCGGGGTACGCCGCGTCCAGTTCGGCGCGGGTCGGGCAGGTCGCCGACCCGACCCTCCGCACCGAGAGCGCCGCCGCGTGTACGGCGTCCACCAGCACCGCGTCCACGAGCACGTCGTCCACCGGAATACGGGACACCAGGCCGGCGAGCAGCACCCCGGTGTGGGTGTCGCCCGCGCCGGTCGTGTCGACGGCCGACACGGCTGGCGCGGGAACCGCGACGACCCGGTCGCCGAGCAGCCCACCGGACGCCACACATCCGCGCGCACCCTCGCGGACGATCACCAGCGCGGCGGGCGCGATTGGACGGACGGCCGCCAACAGGTCCGCGCCACTCGCCTCGGTACCGCTGAGCAGCCGCGCCTCGCGCTGGTTCAGCGTGAGCACGTCGAGCCGGGTCAGCACGCGGGACAGCCGGTCGGACGGGATCTCGAGCACGAGCGGCCCCGGATCCAGCGCGACGAGTACTCCGGCGGGCAGCCCGACGAGCCACGAGACCAGGACCGGCCCGCTCCCGGGGTAGAGCAGGTCGTACCCGGACACCACGACCGCGTCGCCGGGCGCCGGGGCGATCGCAGCCAGATCGTCCGGCGTCACCGCGGCCTCGACCCCGGCGTTCGTGACGAACGTCCGCTCACCGTCCGGCTCGACCAGCGCGACGCAGAACCCGGAGTCGCCCGGCCGGGGCGCCGCCGTCCACTGGACGCCCTCGGCGGTCAGCGCCTCCCGGATGACCTCGCCGTACCGTCCGGCGCCGTGCGGTGCCGCGTAGACGCAGCGGACGCCCTGCCGCGCGATCGCGGCCGCGATGTTGAACCCACCCCCGGCGTTCGTCCGGCTCCCGGTGGCCAGCACGTCACCGCCCCGCGACGGTAGCTGCGGCACGTCGATCGCGACGTCGACCAGGATGCTTTCCAGCGAGTACACCGTGGGCACGCGGCCCAACCTACGCTGCCGCGCGCACCGGCCGGGCGCCGAGCCGGACGGGTACCCGCTCACCGGTACGGACGGCTTCGACCCCGGCCTCGCAGACCGCGACCGCGGCGTACCCGTCCCAGGTCCCCGGCCCGTCGATCGTGCCCTGTCGCGCGGCCTGCACCCAGCGATGCAGCTCGGTGTCGTAGGCCGCGGCGAACCGCTCGATGAACCCACGGGCCAGCAATCCGGTCCGGGCGCCGCCGGTGCGATGCACGACCATGTGCTGATCGAGCCCGATCATCGCGGTCCCGTGCTCGGCGACCAGCTCGGTGCGCACCTCGTACGCGACCCGGCTGCGGGCGAAGATCTCGACGTCGACCAGGCGTCCGGACTCGGTTTCCATCAGCACCAGCATCGGGTCGCTCACCCCGGCCGGCGCCTCCCGGGTGGGCTGCGGACGCTTCACCGTGACCGCGGTGATCTCCTCGCCGAGCAGGAACCGGGCGACGTCCGCCTCGTGCACCACCGAGTCGCGGATCATCATCTCGGAGTCGAACACCGTGGACTGCGCCGGATTGCGGTGGACGCAGTGCAGCAGCAGCGGCGCACCCAGCTCCCCGGACGTCACCAGCTCCCGCAGCGCCGCGTACTCGGGGTCGAACCGGCGCATGAAGCCCAGCTGCACCAACGGCGACTCCAGCTCGGCCTCCCGCTGCACGACCCGGTACGCGGTGTTGATGTCGGTGGTCAGCGGCTTTTCGCAGAGCACCGGGATCCGCCGGTCGAGGCAGGCCAGCACCTGCTCCTCGTGTGCGGGGCCCGGCGACGCGATCACGACCGCGTCCACGTCGTCGGCGCCGATCGCCGCGAACGGATCGGCCTCCACCCGGGCGTCCACGGTCTTCGCGACCCGCTCGGCGCGGGTCTGGTCCGCGTCGGTCACGACCGTCACCCGGGCGTGCGCGATCCGCGACGCCAACGCCTCGGCGTGGTAACTGCCCATCACTCCGACGCCGAGCACGGCGACGCGCAGCGCGTTCACGCGGGGGTCCCGAGGTGGATGGATGCTCCGCTGCACCCGGCCAGGTAGGTGTGGGTCCGGCGGGCGATCGGCAGCGGGCGCTCCGGCTCGCAGGGGTACATGTCCTGCTCGACGATCGCGTACAGGTCGCGGTCGAGCCTTCCGGCCGCGTCGAGCACCGCACCCAAATCGGGGACGCCGTTCGGCGGCTCGCACATCACACCGCGCCGTACCGCCTCCGGGAACACCAGGTCCTCGGCCTCCATCTGCTTGACGATCTCCGGGTCGACCTGTTTGAGGTGCAGGTAGCCGATCCGGTCCGGGTAGCGCCGGATCAGTTCCAGACTGTCGCCGCCGTAGTAGGCCACGTGGCCGGTGTCCAGGCAGAGGTTGACGTACCGGGGGTCGGTGTCGGCGAGGAACCGCTCGATGTCCCGCTGGTATCCGACGTGGCTGTCGGCGTGCGAGTGGAACTGGACGCGCAGGCCGTACTCCTCCAGGATCCGTCGACCGAGCTCGTTCGTGTCCCGGGTGAGCTTCGACCACTGCTCGTCGGTGAGCGTCGGGCTCTCCAGGTTCTCGCCGGTCTTGTGGTGCCGGTAGAGATCGGGGATGACGACGATGTGCTGGCCGCCGACCGCCCTGGTCAGCGACGCGACGTCGGTGACCTGCCGCCACACCGCGTCCCAGGAGTCGGGGCGGTGGAGCGCGGAGAACACGGTGCCGGCCGAGACCCGCAGCCCGTTGGCCGCCAGCGCTTCCTGCAGCGCGACCGGGTCCTTCGGCAGGTATCCGTACGGTCCTAACTCGATCCAGTCGTAGCCGGCGGCGCGCACCTCGGCGAGGAAGCGGTCGGCAGGGGTCTGCGCCGGGTCGTCGGCGAACCAGACGCCCCAGGAGTCAGGGGCGGAACCGATGGTGATCATGAGAGGTCCTTCGAGGGCCGCAGGTACGGGCGCTGAGTGGCCTTGTGTTCGACGTACGTGGCGTAGGCGGTACGGGTGGACTCCAGCTCGGAGACCTCGCTGACCGGCACGTCCCACCAGGCGCCGTTCTCCGGCGAACCCGCGAACGGGTCGGTCTCCACGTGGATCACGGTGCTGGTCGGGGACGCCTTCGCCGCGGTGATCGCCGCGGCCAGGCCGTCGGAGTCGGTGACGCGTACGACCGGCATCCCGAGGCTCTCCGCGTTGGCGGCGAGGTCGACCGGGAGCAGGTCGCCGTCGAGGCGGCCGGTCTTCGAGCGGTAGCGGTAGCGGGTGCCGAAGCGCTGGGAGCCCAGCGACTCCGAGAGCGCGCCGATCGACGCGAAACCGTGGTTCTGCACCAGGACGACGACGAGCTTCAGGCCCTCTTGGAGTGCGGTGACCAGTTCGGTCGCCATCATCAAGTAGGACCCGTCCCCGACGAGCACGAACACGTCCCGGTCCGGGCAGGCCAGCGCGACCCCCAGTCCGCCGGCGATCTCGTAGCCCATGCAGGAGTAGCCGTACTCGACGTGGTAGCCCTTCGGGTCCCGCACCTGCCACAGCTTGTGCAGGTCACCGGGCATCGAGCCGGCGGCGCACACCACGACGTCGCGGGGGTCGGACAGGTCGTTGACGGCGCCGAGCACCGCGCTCTGGGTGAGCTCGTCAGCGTCGTAGGCCCGGCGGACGCGCGCGTTCCACTCGGCGTCCAGCCGGACGTACTCCGCCCGGTACGCCGGGTCGACGGTGTACCCGTCGATCAGCGGTAACAGCGCGTCGAGCGTCTCCCGCGCGTCCGCGCGGACCGCGACGCCTGCGTGCTTCACCGCGTCGATCGGTGCGACGTTGACGTTCACGAATCGGACGCCGTCCGCGGCGAACGCGGTGCGGCTGGCCGTCGTGAAGTCGGAGTACCGGGTACCGATGCCGATCACCAGGTCGGCGTCGCGCGCCACGGCGTTGGCGGCGGTCGTGCCGGTGGATCCGATCGCGCCGAGGCACTGCGGATGGTCGAACGGCAGCGCGCCCTTCCCGGCCTGCGTCAGCCCGACCGGGACGCCGGTGGCCGCACAGAACCGGGCCAGCGCGTCGTGAGCCCCGGAGTACCCGACGCCACCGCCCGCGACGATCAGCGGACGCTCGGCGCTCGCGATCAGCGCGGCGACGTCGTCGAGGTCCGCGCGTTCGGGCAGTGGCCGGGCCACCCGCCACACGCGACGGGAGAACAGCTCGACCGGCCAGTCGTACGCCTGCGCCTGGACGTCCTGCGGGAAGCAGACCGTGACCGCGCCGGTCTCCGCCGGGTCGGTGAGCACGCGCATCGCCGACAGCAGCGCGGACGACAGCTGCTCCGGACGCTGTACCCGGTCGAAGTACTTCGAGACTGGGCGGAACGCGTCGTTGACCGTGACGTCGCCGGACCAGGGCACCTCCAGTTCCTGGAGCAGCGGCGCGGCGGCGCGGTCGGCGAACGTGTCGGCCGGGAGCAGCAGCACCGGCAGCCGGTTGACGGTCGCGAGCGCCGCGCCGGTGACCATGTTCGTCGCGCCCGGCCCGATGCTCGTCGTCACCGCGTAGGTCTGCAGCCGGTCCTTCATCCGGGCGTAGGCGACCGCGCTGTGCACCATCGCCTGCTCGTTGCGCCCGAGGACGTACGGCAGTTGCTCCGGGTCTTCCAGCTCGGCCTGGAGCAGCGCCTGCCCGAGTCCGGCGACGTTGCCGTGGCCGAAGATGCCGAAGCAGCCGGCGATCAGCCGTTGCTGGACGCCGTCGCGTTCGGAGTACTGGACGCTGAGGAACCGCACGGTCGCCTGGGCCACCGTGAGTCGAATCGTCTCCGTCATCGCCTGCCCTCCAGCCGGGGGTCGATGGTCTGGTCGGTCCAGGTGCCGCGCACCCAGGCGTGGTCCGGATGGTCGGAGATCAGCCAGGCCCGCTCGGCGCCGGGCCCGGCCATGACGTTGAGGTAGTACATGTCGAATCCGGGTGCCGCGATGCACGGGCCGTGCCAGCCGTACGGCACCAACGCCACGTCGCGGTCGCGGACCTCGGCCAGGACGTCGATCTCCCCGCGATCCGAACTGCTGGTGCGGTGGTAACCGAAGCCCGGTTCGCCCGCTGGCCCGGACCCGATCTCGAAGTAGTAGATCTCCTCGAGCTCGGACTCGGTCGGCGTCGCCTCGTCGTGCTTGTGCGCGGGGTAGCTCGACCAGTTGCCGGCCGGAGTGAGCACCTCGCAGGCGATCAGCGCGCCGGTCTCGAAGGCGTCGACCGTGCCGAAGTTGCGCACCAGGCGGCTGGCGGATCCGGCGCCGCGTAGCTCGACCGGCACGTCCTCGGCCGGTCCGTACCGGAACGGCAGCACCCGATCCGTCCGCGCCCCGCAGAGCGCGACCCGCACCGCGCCGACGCCCCCCGCTGGGGCGGCCCCGCTAGCGGCGGCCCCGTCTGCGGCGGCCCCGTCTGCGGCGGCGCGCGGCAGGGCGTCCGCCGAGAGGACGGCGGAGGTGCCGACGGGGAGGTAGGCGAAGTCGGTCGGGCCGGCGAAGACGGATTCGCGGCCGGAGAGCCGGAACGACTCGTCGCCGACCGTGACGGCGAGCCCGCCCTCGAGTGGGACGACGAGCATCTCTTCCGGTCCGGTCGCGATCGTGCGCGAGGTGCCCGGT
The DNA here is from genome assembly GCF_039536245.1 of Cryptosporangium minutisporangium. Taxonomy (NCBI): domain Bacteria; kingdom Bacillati; phylum Actinomycetota; class Actinomycetes; order Cryptosporangiales; family Cryptosporangiaceae; genus Cryptosporangium; species Cryptosporangium minutisporangium. Next base: position 7,900 of record NZ_BAAAYN010000075.1, read on the forward strand.
GGCAGCGTGAGCACCCGCAGCGACGAGTAGCCCCAGCCGGCGTTCTCCGGCGTCACGACCACGTCGAACCCGTCGGCGGACGCCAACCCGGCCGGGCGGAACCAGGTACTCATGCGGCGGCCCGCACCAGCGAGACCGCGGTGTCGACCGCGGCGACCACGTCGTCGTCGGGCGGGTAGAGCAGCGCTCGCCCCACCACCAGCCCGCGCACGGACGGCAACGCCAGCGCCTTCGCCCACTCCGCGTACGTCTCGTCCGGGTGACCGGTCGGATCACCGCCGAGCAGCAGCGTCGGCAGCGTCGTGGCGGTCATCACCCGGGCCATGTCCTTGACCACCGGCAGCTTCATCCAGGTGTAGGCACTGGACGCGCCGAGGCCCTGAGCGATGTGGATCGCGCGGATCACGGCGTCGGGGGAGAGGTCGTTGACGACGGCGCCGTCGACCCGGCGGGCCAGGAACGGTTCGACCATCGCGAGCAGTCCGGCGCGGCTCAGCTCGGTGATCGCCCGAGCGCAGGCCTCCAGCGTGGCCACCGAGGCAGCGTCGTCCAGGTCGACGCGGAGCAGCATCTTCGCGCCGTTGAACCCGGCTTCGATCGTGCCGCGGACGTCGTAGGCGGTCATCCGGTCGTCGAGCTCGAACGAGCTGCCGGCCAGTCCGCCGCGGTTCATCGACGCGACGACGACCTTGTCCTCCAACGCACCCAGCAGCAGCAGGTCCTCCAGGACGTCGGCGGTGGCGAGCAACCCGTCGACGCCGGGCCGGTCGATCGCGGTGCGTAACCGGGCCAGCATGTCGCCGCGGTCGGCCATCGCGTCCGTCCGTCCACGTACCGCCAGCGCACCCCGCGCCGGATGGTCACAGGCCACCAGCATGAGCCTGCCGTCGGCGGGGAGCGTGGGGCGCTTGCGGCGAGCGGCCAGCAGGGCGGCGATCCGGCCCGGCTCGCGGGCGCGGATCTCGGTCACCTCGGCGAGGCTGTCGGCGAAAGCGCTTCGGGCCATGCTGCCTCCGTCGCGGGTCGGCGGCACCGCGCGGGAGCGGCACCGGTGCCGCTCGAAACGCTAGGCGGGGACCCTGAATCGCGTCAAGACTTTGTCAGGACATTAGGACGAGGTGCGAGGGCTCAGCGGTCGACCAGCGTCGACTCGAACGCGTAGCGGTCCGGCCGGTAGGCGTGGGTCCCGTACTCCACCGCCCGGCCTGCATCGTCGTACGTCGTCCGCTCCATCGTCAGCAGCGGCGCACCCTCCGACTCGGCGAGCATCCGCCCCTCGGCGGCGTCCGCCCGGCGGGCGCTGATCCGTTGCCGGGCGACCCGCATCACCACGCCGGCCCGGCGCATCGCCTCGTACAGGCCGGTCTCGCCGAGGTCGACGGCGCTCAGGTCGACGACGTCGATCGGCAGGTAGTTGGTCATGTGCGCGAGCGGGTCGGAGCCGACCGAGCGCAGCCGTTCCAGGTACCAGGCCTCGTCGCCCTCGGCGAGCCGCAGCTCGGCACGGACGTGCTCGTCCGGCTGGATTCTCGCGAGCTTCAGCACGACTGTCCTGGGCTTCTGCCCGGCCTTGGTCAGGTCGTCGAAGAGGCTGGTCAGACCGAGTGGCCGGTGTACGCGTCCGGCGACGACCTGGGTGCCGACGCCTCGTTTGCGGACGAGCAGTCCCTTGTCGACCAGGACCTGGATGGCCTGGCGCATGGTAGGACGGGACAGCCCGAGGTCGGCGGCGAGCGCGATCTCGTTGCCGATCCGCTCGCCGGCTCCGAGCGTGCCGGTGAGAATCGCCTGCTCGAGCTGCTCGGCGACCTGGAAGTAGAGCGGGACCGGGCTGCTTCGATCGAGCGTGATGTGCGTGTGCGGGTGCATCGCGCCTCTCCCGTACTCACCGGCCACACGACCGAGGGTAACCGCTTGTCAATATGTCCGGACAAAGTCTTGACACGGTCTGTGGTGTCTACCACACTCAGCCCACGATCGGCCCCTGCGCCCGCACGGGGGCCGCTGTAGCGCCAAAGAAGACACGCGCCCCCCGTCAGCGCCCCAGGAGAACTCAATGAAGAAGTTCGCCGTAGCCGGAGTGATCGTCGGCCTGTTCCTCGCCGTCACCGGGTGCAGTGGCACCGGTCAGGACGAGGGCCCCGACGAAGCGAGCGATTTAGATCTGACGTACGCGGTCGTCACCCACGGCGCCCCCGGCGACGCGTTCTGGGATCGGGTGAAATCCGGCGCCGAACGAGCCGGTAAGGACTACGGAGTGAAGGTCGAGTACTCCTCCGACGCCGACCCGGCCAAGCAGTCCCAGCTCGTCGACGGCGCGGTCGCGGACAAGGTCGACGGCATCATCGTCTCGATGGCCAATCCGGACGGGCTCGAGCAGTCGGTGAAGAACGCGGTCGCCGCCGGGATCCCGGTGGTCACGATCAACTCCGGCATCGACAAGTGGCAGGAATTCGGCGCGATGACCCACATCGGTCAGAGCGAGGAGATCGCCGGGAAGGCGGTCGGCACCCGCCTGAAGGCGGCCGGCTGGAAGAACGCGCTCTGCGTGATCCAGGAAGCCGGCAACGTCGGCCTGGAGGAGCGCTGTGCGGCGGTCACCTCCACGATGGGCGGCAAGGTCACGAACCTCCAGGTCGACGGCACCGACGACAACGCCGTCCAGGCGACGATCACGTCGAAGCTGCAGGCCGACAAGACCATCGATGGTGTCCTTACGCTGGGTGGCCAGTACGGGATCGACGCGGTCAGCGCGGTCGAGCAGGCGGGCAGCTCGGCGAAGGTCGCGACGTTCGATCTGTCGCAGGACGTCATCACGAACATCAAGTCCGGCAAGATCGAGTTCGCGGTCGACCAGCAGCCGTACGTGCAGGGCTACGCGGCGGTCACCGCGCTCTACCTGAAGAGCATCAACGGCAACGACTTCGGTGGCGGCCAGCCGGTCTACTCCGGTCCGGCGTTCATCACGAAGGAGAACGCCGACGCAGTGGGTGAGTACGCGGCCAAGGGAACTCGCTGACATGGCGACGGCCACAGCCACGGCCGCCGACGAACGGGTCAGCGGTAGTTCGGCGCTCGGCAAGGTCTTCAAACGGCCCGAGGTCGGCGCACTGGTCGCCGCGATCGCGGTGTTCGTGTTCTTCGCGGTCACCACGGACACGTTCGCGACCGCGAGCGGCGCCAGCACCTGGTTACGGTCCGCGTCGACGATCGGCATCATGGCGGTGGCCGTCGCGCTGCTGATGATCGGCGGTGAGTTCGACCTCTCCGCCGGGGCGATGACCGGCTTCACCGGGCTGGCGGTCGGCGTGATGACCACCGAGTGGGGCCTGAACATCTGGGCCGCGATGCTGGTCTCGCTCGTGCTCGCGCTGGGCATCGGTCTGCTCAACGGCGTCCTGGTGATGCGCACCGGGCTGCCGAGCTTCATCGTTACGCTCGGCACGTTCTTCGTCCTGCAGGGGATCAACCTGGCCGCGGTCAAGGCGATCATCGGCCAGGTCGCGATCCAGGGCATGACGAACGTGCCGTTCTACGACCAGCCGCACGCGCTGTTCGGCTCGAACGTGGAGATCGCCGGTGGGCGGGTCTACGCGTCGGTGTTCTGGTGGATCCTGGTCACCGCGGTGGCGACGTGGGTGCTGCTGAAGACCCGGGTCGGTAACTGGATCTTCGCGGTCGGCGGTGCGCAGATCTCGGCCCGCCAGGTCGGGGTGCCGGTCGCGAGGACGAAGATCGGGCTGTTCATGACCACCGCCGGTGCTGGCTGGCTGGTGGGCATGCTGCTGCTGTTCACCACCTCCACCGTGCAAAGCAACACCGGCGTCGGCCAGGAGTTCATCTACATCATCTGCGCGGTCGTGGGCGGGTGCCTGCTCACCGGCGGCTACGGCTCGGCGGTCGGCGCCGCCCTCGGCGCGCTGATCTACGGCATGACCAACCAGGGCATCGTGTACGCGGGCTGGGACAACAACTGGCTCAAAGCGTTCCTCGGCGTGATGCTGCTGGGCGCGGTGCTCCTCAACGAAGCGGTACGCCGACGAGCGGAGCGCAGCCGATGACGCAGGACGGCGAAACGACGATGAGTGACTCCGTGCCGGAACCGTCGGCGACGACCAGTACGGCGATTATCGAGACCGACGCGCTGGGCAAGCGCTACGGCAACATCATCGCGCTGGCCGACGTCACCACGTCGGTGCGCCCCGGCCAGGTGACCTGTGTGCTCGGCGACAACGGCGCGGGCAAGTCGACGTTCATCAAGATCCTCGCCGGTGCGCACGAGCACAGCGACGGACGGCTGACCGTGGACGGCGTCGAACGCCACTTCGCCAGCCCGCGGGAGGCGCTCGCGCTCGGCATCGCGACCGTCTACCAGGACTTGGCGGTCGTGCCGTTGATGCCGGTCTGGCGGAACTTCTTCCTCGGGTCCGAGCCGACCAAGGGCTGGGGACCCCTCCGCCGGATGGACGTCGACTTCATGCGGCGCACGACGAAGTCGGAGCTGGCCGCGATGGGCATCGACCTGCGCGACGTCGACCAGCCGATCGGCACGCTCTCGGGCGGAGAGCGGCAGTGCGTCGCGATCGCCCGTGCCGTCTACTTCGGAGCGCGCGTGCTGATCCTGGACGAGCCCACCGCGGCGCTCGGCGTCAAGCAGTCCGGGGTCGTGCTCCGCTACATCGCCCGGGCGCGCGACCGAGGGCTGGGCGTCGTCTTCATCACCCACAACCCGCACCACGCGTATCCGGTCGGTGACCGGTTCATGCTGCTGCGCCGCGGCCGCAGCATGGGCGACTTCCCGAAGAGCGAGATCTCGCTGCACGAGCTCACCGCCCGGATGGCCGGCGGCACCGAGCTGGAGGCACTCAGCCACGAGCTGGCTGCCGAGCTCGGCAGCGACTCCGAGGTCGCGAAGACGCTGGAGTCGGAGGTCAAGGAGCTCCGCACGTGACCACTGAGTCTCCCGGCAGACTTCGTGCTTCGTCGGGGCTGCGCGTCGCGGTGGTCGGCCTGGGCTGGATGGGGCAGGTGCACGCCCGGTCCTGGGCCCGGCTGCCGCAGCACTACCCGGACCTCGGCCTGCGGCCTCGGCTGGTCGCGGCCGCCGACCCGGTTCCGTCGCTGCGGTCGATCGCCGACGCCTACGGCTTCGAGACTTTTGTTGGCGACTGGCGCGCACTGGTCGCTCGGGACGACATCGACGTCGTCTCGGTGACCGGCCCCAACCACGTCCATCGGGACGTCGGGGTCGCGGTCGCACAGGCCGGTAAGCATCTCTGGATCGAGAAGCCCGCTGGGCGGAACGCGGGGGAGACCGCCCAGATCGCGGCGGCCGTGCAGGCCGCCGGAGTGTGCTCGGCGGCGGGCTTCAACTACCGGAACGCCCCTGCGGTGGGCCTGGCCCGGGACCTGGTCGCCGAGGGGCGGCTCGGGCGGCTGGAGCAGGTGGACGTCCGGTTCCTCGCGGACTACGCCGCCCACCCCGAGGGGGCGCTGTCCTGGCGGTTCGCGAACGCGACCGCGGGGAGCGGCGTTCTCGGCGACCTGGTGTGCCACGCCACCGACCTGGCTCGGTACGTGGCGGGGGAGATCGTCGAACTCGTCGTGGACGAGGGGCGATTCATCGCGTCGCGGCCGGAGCCGGCGGCGGCGGGGTCGCACTTCGCCCGTGGGGCGGGGCCGCTCGGGCCGGTGGAGAACGAGGACTACGTGGGGGCGCTGCTGCGGTTCTCCAGCGGCGCCCGGGGGACGCTGACCGCCTCGCGCGTGGCGGTCGGCGAGCAATGTGCGTACGAGATCGTCGTACACGGCGACCGCGGCGCACTCGCCTGGGACTTCCGGCGGATGGGCGAGCTGCGGACGTGCCTGGACCAGGACTACCAGGACGCGTCCTGGAGCACCGTGCTGGTCGGGCGCGACGCCGGGGAGCTGGCGCGGTTCCAGCCGGCGCCGGGCATCCCGCTGGGATACGACGACCTCAAGGTGATAGAGGCGTACCGGCTCGCGTCGTCGATCGTCGGCGTCGTCTCGACCGGCGCCACGATCGACGACGCCCTGACCGCGGCCCGCACCGTCGAGGCGATGGCGCTCTCGATCGCCGAGCGCCGCTGGGTGACGCTGTGACCGCGGCCCCTCCGCCCGTCGGTGGAAGCCGGCCGCGGGGCATCCAGAGCGGCGGTTCGGCACTGCGGGAGCCGGTCCGCATCGGGCTGATCGGCGCCGGACGGATCGGCTCCGCGCACGCCGGAACACTCGCGCGGCGGGTGCCGGGCGCGGAGCTGGTGGGGGTGGCCGACGCGGTGCCCGCAGCGGCGTCGCGGCTCGCGGGGCAGCTCGGAGTGACGGCGTTCGGATCACCCGACGAGCTGATCACCGCCGACGAGGTCGAGGCGGTGGTGATCGCGGCCTCCAGCGAGGCGCACTGCGCGCTGATCGTCGCCGCGGCCGCGGCCGGGAAAGCGATCTTCTGCGAGAAGCCGATGTCCCAGACGCTCGCCGAGGCCGACCGCGCGCTGGCCGCAGCCGCCGACGTCCCGCTGCAGGTCGGTTTCAACCGCCGGTTCGACGCCGGGTTCGCAGCCGCGCACGAGGTGGTGGCCTCCGGCGGGGTGGGCACGCCGCAGCTGCTGCGCTCGCTGACCCGCGATCCGGGACTGGCGAACCCGGGTGCGGTGCCGCCCTGGACGATCTTCACCCAGACCCTGATCCACGACTTCGACACGCTGCTCTGGCTCAACCCCGGCGCGAGCGTCGTGGAGGTGTACGCGACGGCGGACGCGCTGGTGGCGCCGGAGTACAAGCCGGCCGGTCTGCTCGACACCGCGGTCACCGTCCTGACGTTCGACAACGGCGCCCGGGCGATCGCGGAGGCCAGCTTCTCCGCGACCTACGGGTACGACGTCCGGGCGGAGGTGTTCGGGTCGGCGGGCATGGTGACCGTCGGTGACCAGGCCAGCAGCAGCCTGACCCACTACGGACCGGACGGGCGTCGAGTGACCACCGTCCGGGGCGACGTCGAGCTGTTCCGCGACGCCTACGCGGGCGAGTTCGCCGAGTTCGCCGACGCCGTCCGGGCCGGTCGGGAGCCCGCGGTCACCGGCCGGGACGCCCGGCGTGCGCTGGGGGTCGCGCTGGCATGCATCGAGTCGGTGACGACGAACCGCCCGGTGCCGCTGTGACGTTCACGCTCGCGGTCTGCGCCGAGATGGTCTTCCTCGACCGTCCGATCGTCGACCGGGCGGCGGAGTTGCACGCTCGCGGCTTCGCGGTGGAGATCTGGGACTGGACGACGAAGGATCTGGGTGCGCTGGCCGCCACCGGCGCGCGCTTCACGTCGATGACCGGGTACGTGCGGGGCGAGCTGGTCGACCCGGACGGCGCGGAGGAGCTGCTCCGGACCGCGCGGGAGTCGATCGACGCGAGCCGTCGCTTGGGTGCGCCCAACCTCAACCTGCACGGCACCGGGCTGGACCCGGACGGGTTGCCGGTGCGGCCGGTGGACGAACCGACCGGGCCCGACTGGGTGGCGGCGGTCGACACGTTGCGCCGGGTGGCCGACCTGGGCGCCGAGCACGACGTGGTGTTCACGCTGGAGAACCTGAACACGGCCGTCGACCATCCAGGGACGCCGTTCGCCAGGGCGGCGGACACGCTCGCGTTGGTGCGGGCCGTGGACAGTCCATGCCTGCGGCTGAACCTGGACCTGTACCACGCGCAGATCGGCGAGGGGAACCTCGTCGAGCTGACCAGGCGGTGCCTGCCGTGGGTGGGGGAGATCCAGGTCGCGGACGTGCCCGGGCGGCGCCAGCCGGGCACCGGGGAGATCCACTACCCGGCCGTCGCTCGCGCGCTCGCCGAGGCGGGGTACGACGGCGTCGTCGGCATGGAGGCGTTCGCTGCGGGCGACCCCGTCGCCGCCGTCGACGCTTTCCGGGCGGCGTTCACGGTCTGACGCGGCCCGGCCCGGCCCTCGGGTTCTCCGAGTGATTTGTGCTCAACTTATGGCACCGGGTGCCTTAATGGCCGTACGGTGTAGCGCATCACCCCGGCGTGCGCAGCGATGTCACGTCACCGAGTCGAGGGCCGAAGAGACATGGCGAGTACCAGGGATTGGTTCGAGACCGTCGCGGAAGCACAGCGACGGGCCAAGAAACGGCTGCCGAAGCCCGTCTACCTTGCGCTGTTAGGCGGATCCGAAGCCGGCGCGACGATGGACGACAACGTCAAGGCGTTCCGTGAGCTCGGCTTCCGCCCGCGCATCGCCGACCTGCCGGCCAGCCGCGAACTCTCCACCACGGTGATGGGCCAGGAGGTCGCGTTCCCGGTCCTCATCTCGCCGACCGGGGTCCAGGCCGTCGACCCGGACGGCGAGGTCGCGGTCGCCAAGGCGGCCAGCCAACTCGGCACCGCGATGGGCTTATCGTCCTTCGCGTCGAAGCCGATCGAGGACGTCATCAAGGAGAACGAGAAGCTCTTCTTCCAGTCCTACTGGTTGGGCGACCGCGACGCGATGCTCGCCCGCGCCGAGCGTGCCCGCTCCGCCGGCGCCAAGGGCCTGATCGTCACGCTCGACTGGATCTTCGACTCCCGCCGCGACTGGGGCAGCCCGTTCATCCCGGAGCGGATCAACGCCGAGGCCGTGCGGAAGTACGCGTTCCCGGTGGCTGCGAAGCCGGGTTACCTCTACCGGTGGATCAAGAGCGGCCACCTGCCCGACCTCGGCGTCCCGAACCTGGTCGCGCCGGGTGAGGACGTGCCGACGTTCTTCGGCGCCTACGGGCAGTGGATCCAGACCCCGTCGCCGACCTGGGAAGACCTCGCCTGGCTGCGGGAGCAGTGGGGCGGCCCGTTCATGATCAAGGGCATCACCCACCCGGACGACGCCCGCCGCGCCGTGGACATCGGCGCCACCGCGATCTCGGTCTCCAACCACGGCGGCAACAACCTCGACTCGACGCCGGCCACGATCCGGCTGCTGCCGGCCATCGTCGACGCGGTCGGCGACCAGGTCGAGGTGCTGCTCGACGGTGGTATCCGGCGGGGCAGCGACGTCGTGAAGGCGCTCGCGCTCGGTGCCCGGGCCGTGATGATCGGCCGTGCCTACCTCTGGGGCATGGGTGCGAACGGCGAGAAGGGCGTGAACAACGTCCTGGTGATCATCCGCGACGGGATCAGCGAGACGCTCTACGGCTTGGGCAAGAGCTCCATCCACCAGCTAACCCCCGACGACCTCCTGATCCCCGCCGACTTCGCCCGCAACGGCGCGAAGGCGTAAGACCGCCGGAGGCGTTGCACGTTTCCGTCCGCGCGAGCGGCCGCAAACGTGCAACGCATCGGCCGATCAGCGGGCGGCCACCAGTCCGTGGGGGTCGAGGACGTATTTGCGGGCTACGCCGCTGTCGAACTCGGCGTAGCCGCGTGGTGCCTCGGACAGCGGGATCACCGTCGCGTTGACTGCGTCCGCGATGTGGGCACGGTCGGCCAGGATCGCGCCCATCAGCCTCCGGTGGTACCGCATCACCGGGCACTGACCGGTCGTGAACGTGTGCGACTTCGCCCAGCCGAGCCCGATCCGGATCGACAGCGACCCCATCTTCGCCGCGTCGTCGACCGCGCCGGGATCACCGGTCACGTACAGGCCGGGGATGCCGAGCCGCCCGGCCGCCCTGGTCACCTCCATGACCGAGTTCAGCACGGTCGCCGGCGCCTCGGCGGCGTTCGCGCCGTGCCCGCGCGCCTCGAATCCGACCGCGTCGATGGCGGCGTCCACCTCGGGCTCGCCGAGGATCTGCTCGAGCCGCTCCGGCAGCGTGCCCTGCTCGGTGAGGTCAACCGTCTCGCAACCGAAGCTGCGGGCCTGCTCCAGTCGCTCGGCGACCATGTCCCCGACGACGACCACGGCGGCGCCCAGCAACAGTGAGGAGTAGGCCGCCGCGAGCCCGACCGGGCCGGCGCCGGCCACGTAGACCGTCGAGCCGGTGGTGACCCCGGCGGTGACCGCACCGTGGTACCCGGTCGGGAAGATGTCCGACAACATCGTCAGGTCGAGGATCTTCTCCATCGCCTGGTCCTTGTCGGGGAACCGGAGCAGGTTCCAGTCCGCGTACGGAACCATCACGTACTCCGCCTGGCCGCCGACCCAGCCGCCCATGTCCACGTACCCGTACGCCGAGCCCGGTCGTTCCGGGTTGACGTTGAGGCAGACGCCGGTATGGCCTTCCTTGCACATCCGGCAGCGGCCGCACGCGATGTTGAACGGAACCGAGCACAGGTCGCCGACCTTGATGTACTCGACGTCCCGGCCGGCCTCGACGACCTCGCCGGTGATCTCGTGACCGAGCACCAGGCCGGACGGTGCAGTGGTGCGACCGCGCACCATGTGCTGGTCGGAGCCGCAGATGTTGGTCGAGACCACTTTGAGGATCACGCCGTGGTCGCATTTCCGGCCGACGTTGGCGGGGTGGACGCCGGGGCCGTCTTTCAGAACGAGCTCGGGATAGTCGATGGTTTCGACCGTTACCTTTCCCGGTCCGAGATAGGCCACGGCCTGGTTACCAGCGTTGCCAGCCACGGTGCTGACTCCCTTCCTCCGGTGTTCCGGTGGCATACCGTCGCCGATCGTGTCGACAAGGTTGCCTTCCGCGATCATGCGCCTCGTGAGGCAGGGGCGGGCCATTCCCACACGAACCCGCATCGAGTTGCCCGAACGGGCACGAGACCCCGACTTTCCACACAGGACCGCTCACGTCGGTTGACCCGGCGTCCTATCCTGGTGACCCACGGTGATCAGGGAGGACTACCGTGACGACGAACGTCTCCGGCCCGCCGCCGGCTGACGATTCGGGTGGCCCCGAATCGGTCTCCTCCGATTCGGAAAGTTCTGCATCGAACACCCCCGCCGCGGGCGCGGGGCCCTCGCGCACCGACGCACCGGGCGCCGAGTGGTACTCGTACCTCCTGGCGTTCCTGCTCGCGGCCTGCGCGATCGGTGGGCCCGCAGCGGCGACCGATCGTCCGGACTCGGCCGTGGCGTGGCTGGTGCTCATCGCTACCGCGATGCTGGGCGGCGCAGCCGCGACCGGGGCCATGCACGAGGCGCTGCGCCAACTCGCCAAGCGGCTGGAGACCGGGGTAAAGCTCCCGAAGCTGCCGCAGCCGAACGTACTGAGGCCGTGGGTGTGGCAGATCGCCCTGCCGGCGCTCGGGGTCGTGATCGCGCTCGGCGTCGCGGTCTCGATCCCGTCGGTGCGGGCCTTCGTCGACTTCCAGCTGTACGGGTGCCGGCCACCACCGACGCTGCGGGCGCTGACCACGCCGGAGAGCCTGGAGGCGACGTCGGCACTGGCCACCGCGTACGAGCGGGCGAGTGCGGCGAAGCGGAGGGGCTGCCGGGCCGCGGACCTCTACGTCTACGCGGCCGACCCGGCGGCCGTCCGGAAGACTCTGCTGTCCGGCTGGAGCCTCGGCGACATCGGCGACCTCGGCCCGCGGCCGGACGTGTGGCTACCCGACTCCACGGTGGAGCCGGCCCGCGTCCAGGCGGAGGCGGAACGAACCGGCAGCGAGTCGCCGGTGGAGAGCATGTGGCGGATGGCGACCACACCGGTAGTGCTCGGCGTGCCGGCCGAGGTAGCCGAAGCCGCCGAGGACCAGACCTCCCGGTGGGTCGACCGGACCTGGGTCGACCTGCTGGCCGCGACCGAAGACGCGAAGTTGCCGATCGTCCGGCCGGACCCGACGCGCTCCGCGACCGGGGAGATCGCGACCGAACTGATCTACCGCAGCGTGGCGAAAGCGAAGACCGACCTCGACCTCGGGACGCTGGAGGGCCAGCTCGGCCGCGATCTGGACGAGGGCAGCTATCCACTCGGGGACGCGTCCGCGTTGCTCTGCCAGCGCCGCACCGCGCTACCGACCGATGACAGCGCGGTCATCGTCACCGAGCAGCAACTCGTCCGGTACAACCAGGGCATGCCGCTCGGTGACCGCTGCCCGACCGCGGCGAAGCCCGAGGACATCCAGAAGTTGGTGGCCGCCTACCCGAGTGACACGGCCGGGCTGGACCATCCGTTCGTGCCGCTCCGCTGGCCGGACGGCACCGACCGGCAGCGAGACGCCGTGCGGGCGTGGGGCGACTGGCTCGGTACGACCGAGGGCCGGGACGCACTGGCCGACCTGGGGTTGCGTCCGGAGTCCGGTGCGGACGGCCCGGTTCCGGTCGTCGAACCGTTGGTCACGGAGTGGGGTGCCAGGTCCGACGCGGTGTTCGTCCGCAAGAGCCCGCCGATCGGGCAGGTCGAGGACGCCCGGGCGAAGTACGCCCAGGCGAGCCGACCGGCCCGGACGCTGGTGCTGCTGGACGCGTCCGGGTCGATGGACACCCTGGACAGCACGGCGCGGTGGACGCGGTTCCAAGCGGCGTCGAACGCGCTGCCGATCGCGTTCGGGCAGGTGGCACAGCAGGACGAGGTCGGGCTCTGGACGTTCTCGTCGAATCGGAAGTCGCCCGAGCTGATACTGGACATCGCCCAGCCGGCACGAGGTACCACCGCGGTCGTCAAGAAAGGGCTGAAGGACATCCGTCCGGTCGGCGGCACGCCGCTCTACCGGGCCGTTGACGACGGCCTGACCGCGCTGGACACCTCGGGCTCGGAGCAACTGACCTCGCTGATCGTGATCACCGACGGCGAAGACACCGAGGGTGGACCCCCACCGAGCAGGCTGAAGACCCAGGCGGTCGCGTCGCACATCCGCGTCTCGGTGGTCGCGCTGGGCGACGCCGACTGCGCTGGGCCGGCGCTCCACACGCTGACGGACGAGACCGGCGGTCAGTGCGTCGACGCCGATCCGCAGACTCTCGCCCGGACGTTGGTCGGCCTGTTCGACGCGGTGGGGGGTGGCACCGATGGGAACTGAACCGCCTGACGAGTCCGGCCGACCCCCGGACCCGGGACGGCCGGCCGGGTTCGTGTCCCGGCGGACCGTGGTGGTCGTGATCACGATCGCCGCGCTGCTCGTCACCACCGGCCTGGTCGTGCTGGCGCAGCGGGGAGACCGATCGTGGGAGCCGGGACAGCTGGTCATCCTCAGCGGGCGCGACGACAGCGCCGGCGCGCAGCGCAAAGAACTCATCGAGGAGTGGAACGCGCTGCACCCGTCGAACCAGGCTCGGATCGAGGAGGTGCGGTCGATCGCCGACGCCGAACGCAGCGAAATGCTCGCCCGCGCCGCCGGCGACGGCGACGACGTCGACATCCTCAACCTGGACGTGGCCTACCTTCCCGAGTTCGCCGAAGCGGACCTCCTCCGGCCGCTCTCCGAGGACGAGGTCGACCGGGACGCGTTCCTGCCCGGTCCGCTGTCCACCTGCGAGTACGGCGGCACGCTCTGGGCGCTGCCGTTCAACACCGATGCCGCGCTGCTCTACCGCCACCTCGCGTTCGCCCCGGACGCACCGTCGTCGTGGGCCGACATGGAAGCCAAGATCACCCAGCATTTGGAGCCGAACCGCGAGAAGGCGGCGGGCCCGAAAGCCGGATTCGTGACGCAGCTCAGCAATTACGAGGCGCTGACGGTCAACGCGCTGGAGGCGGTCTGGGCCGCCGGTGGGGAGATCGTCGATGACGACGGAGAGGTCCGCGTCGACTCGCGCGCGGCCGCCGAAGGGCTGCGGAATCTGGTCGACGGACTGGTCAACGAGCACATCGACGGCGAGTCCCCCAGCTACACCGAGGACGCGAGCACGGCGGCGTTCCGGGGGGAGCGGGCCCTGTTCCTCCGGAACTGGCCGCTGGCCTACCGGTCGCTGATCGGATCCGCGGGGGACCGGCCGGCCCCGTTCGACATCCGGGTGTCGCGGCTGCCGTGGCCCAGCGTCCTGGGCGGGCAGAACCTGGCGATCGCCGAGCGCAGCGAACACCCCCGGGCGGCTCGCGCGCTGATCGACTTCCTCACCAACGCGCGCAGCCAGGAGATCCTGTTCGAGCGGGGCGGCTTCGCGGCGACCAGGAAGGCCGTCTACGCCGACAGCAAGGTCCCGTACGCCGACGTGCTCCTCGACGCGGTCCAGCGGGCTCAGCTCCGGCCGCGGTCACCGCATTACGCGCTGTTCAGCGAGGTGCTGCGGGAAGCGGTCCACACGATGCTGGTGACCCACGACCGGGAACAACCGCCCGAACTGGCCCACGATCTGCGCGCGGCCCTGCGCGGCCAACGCACGTAGGCCCGGCTGCGAGGCCCGGAGACGCGGCTGCACGGCGGAGAACCGGCTGCACGGCTCGGGCCGCTCGGCGCGGGAAACCGACCGTTCGGCGCCGAACCGGGATGAGCGGCGCCCGGACGGGGCAGTGTCGCCCAGCGAAACGAACGGGTGTTGCTTCCGCCACACCCCGCCTAGCATCGGCCACTCGCAGCCGCTGACCCTCGCTGAGGAGGGCGCCTTGCCTCTGTTCTCCGCACTCGACCGTCGGCATACGGTGGCGCCCCCGGGGTTCAGCCGCTGGCTGATCCCACCGGCCGCGCTCGCCGTCCACCTCTGTATCGGGCAGGCCTACGCCACCAGCGTCTACAAGAACTCGCTGATCGCACACTTCGACGTCAGCCAGACCGCGATCGGCATCATCTTCAGCATCGCGATCGTCATGCTCGGCCTCTCCGCCGCGATCGGCGGCACCTGGGTCGAGACGAACGGGCCGCGGAAGGCGATGTTCGTCTCGGCCTGTTTCTGGAGCACCGGCTTCCTGGTCGGCGCGCTCGGCATCGCGACCGAACAGCTCTGGCTGCTCTACCTGGGTTACGGCTTCCTCGGCGGGATCGGTCTCGGCATCGGCTACATCTCGCCGGTGTCGACGCTGATCAAGTGGTTCCCGGATCGGCCCGGCCTCGCCACCGGCCTGGCGATCATGGGCTTCGGCGGTGGGGCGCTGATCGCCAGCCCGCTCTCCCGCCAGCTGCTTTCGTTCTACGACCCCGGCTACGACCCGTCGGTCGCGTCGTCGATCGCCGACGGGCGCGCGCTGGTGCTGCTCTTCGTGACGCTCGGCATCGGCTACTTCGCGATCATGATGTTCGGGGTGTTCAACGTCCGGGTGCCCCCGGAGGGCTGGCGGCCGCACGGGTTCGACCCGGCGACGGTCGCCGCGAAGCCGCTGGTGACCACCGCGAGCGTGTCGGCCGCGAACGCGATCAAGACCCGGTCGTTCTGGCTGCTGTGGATCGTGCTGTTCTGCAACGTCACGGCCGGGATCGGCATCCTGGAGCAGGCCAGCCCGATGATCCAGGACTTCTTCCGGGACGGGGACACCTCCGCGGTCGGCGTCTCCGCGGCCGCTGGGTTCGTCGGCGTCCTGTCGCTCTTCAACATGGCGGGCCGCTTCGTCTGGTCGTCCACCTCCGACGTCGTCGGGCGCCGCAACATCTACCTGATGTACCTGGGCGTCGGCATGGTTCTGTACGCGTTGCTGGCGTCGGTCGGGGACAGCGCGACCTGGCTGTTCGTGCTGCTCGCCGGCCTCATTCTCTCGTTCTACGGCGGCGGCTTCGCGACCGTGCCCGCGTACCTGCGTGACTTGTTCGGCACCTACCAGGTGGGCGCGATCCACGGCCGGTTGCTCACCGCGTGGTCGGCGGCGGGCGTCGCCGGTCCGCTGATCGTCAACGGCTTCCTGGACGCCCAGGGCGAGCCGGGTTCGCTCACGTCGTCGGCGTACCGGCCGGCGCTGTTCACGATGGTGGCCGTCCTCGCCGTCGGCTTCGTCGCCAACCTGCTGATCCGGCCGGTGCCCGAGCGGTACCACGAGGAGGAAGCCCCGCCCGAGCCGACGGCGGAGGCCCGAACCGAACCGGCGACGAAGGAGGCCACCACATGAACAAGCAAACGCAGACGATCCGCCTGGTGATCTCCTGGGCGCTGGTGACCGTGCTGCTGGGCTACGGAGTCATTCAGACCCTCATCACCGCCGCGAAACTGTTCCAGTAGGGCACGCACAGAATCGGTCTCCTCCCGCGTCTTACTGGGGACACGGGAGGAGATGCGTGCCGATGCAATCCGACGGGGAGTCGTTCGACTCCTACGTGGCCGCCGACGGCGCCGCGCTGATGAGGTTCGCGTACGCCCTGACCGGCGACCATCACCTCGCCGAGGACCTGGTGCAGGAGGGGCTGGTCAAGGCGCATCGACGCTGGCCCCGCATCGACCAGCCGAGCGCCTACGTCCGCAAGGCGGTGCTGCGGCACTACCTGTCCTGGCGGCGGAGACGGTCGTCCAGCGAGGTCCCGGCGATGGACGCCGTCGGGCGGGAACCCGCGGCGGGCGACCACGCGGACGTGCTGGCCGACCGCCACGCGCTCGGCGCGCTGCTGGCGACGCTGCCCCGGCGGCAGCACGCCGTGCTGTTCCTCCGGTTCTACGAGGACCTGGACGACGCCGCGATCGGTGAGCTGCTCGGCTGCTCACCGGTCACCGTCCGCGGCCACGCGAGTCGCGGGCTGGCCCGGTTACGTGCCTCCGCCCAGGCGAACAACGTCCACACGGGGAGGCCGTCGTGAACGATCTGGACACCGCACTCCGCACGTTCTACGCCGACCGCGCCGCGGACGCACGGTCGCCGCAGGGCCTCCTCGACGCCGTACACCGCCGCGGCCGCGAGCTCCGCCGACGCCGAATGCTCACCGGTGTGGCCGCGGTGCTCGTGCTGGTGGTGCTCGGTGGGTCCTCCGCGGTCGCGCTGGTCGGCAGGGACGACGCGCCCCAGCGGCTGCAGGTCGCGACGCCGGCAGGCAGCAGCTCCACCGCACCGCCCTGCCCGATCGACGTCGGCTGGCTCCCGGAAGGCTTCCCGAAGTCGACGGTCCGGATGCTCGGTGCGGACGCCTGGGCGCTGGACACCCGGCGGGAGCAAGGGCTGGCCGCACTGCAGGTGCAGGTCATGGCCGCGCGCCCGCAGGAGCGCGACGGACCGGGCACGCTCTCCCAGGTCGACCTGAACGGCCGGTCCGGATCCCTGTACTGGGTGCCGGCCCACCCCGCGGGCGAGCCGAAGTGGGGCAACGAGCCGCCGGAGGCCGAGGGCCCGTACGCCGAGCTGATCTTCGAGCGGAAGGCCGGCCAGTGGATCCGAATCATCGTGCAGAACTCGGCCGGTGACGTGGACCTCGGCATCACCCAGCAGGACCTGAAGCGCATCGCCACCAGCCTGGTCGACCGTCCGCGGCTGGTGGCGGACGCGATCCGTCTCGGGCTGCTGCCCGGCGACGTCGTCTGGGGTCAGGTCGCCAACGACGAACACCGGACCATGGCCGGCTTCGTCGACGCCGACGCGCCCGCCCAGCCGGTCAGCCAGCAGGAGCAGCCCAACGGGCACAACGCATCCGCGGACACCCAGGTCGACGTGACCGTCTACTCCGCGGACGCTCCGGAGATCATGTTCTTCTACCGGCCGCGGACCCGCGAGGAGGGCCTCGAGTTCCGTCGGACCCACAAGGCCCCCCCGGTCCCCGTCGACGGGTGGGTGCTGCGCAACGAGGGCCGGACGAGCCTCGCCGTACCTCTCCGCGGCAACCCGAGATTCGTCGTGGTGGTCAGCGCCAAAGACGGTTTCGTCATGCCGGTCGACGAGATGCGAAAGGTAGCCGCCAGCGTCGAACTCGGCCCCGCCGCAGCGGTCCGCCCACCACCCTGACCGCCCGAGGAGGCGTTGCACGGAAATCGTCCCTGTGAGGGACGCCTCCGAGCAACGCCTCCTCGCGGGAGTCAGCCGCGGCGGGCCGCGCGGTAGCGGCGGATGAGCGCGTTCGTGGACGCGTCGTGGCTCAGCTCCGGCTCGGTGTCGGACTCCAGCTCCGGCACGATCCGCTGCGCCAGCGCCTTACCCAGCTCGACGCCCCACTGGTCGAACGAGTTGATCTGCCAGATCGCGCCCTGCACGAACACCTTGTGCTCGTAGAGCGCCACCAGCGCGCCGAGCGTCCGCGGCGTGAGCTTCTCGACCACCAGCGTCGTCGACGGGTGGTTGCCGGGGAACGTCCGGTGCGGGACGAGCTCGGCTCCGATGCCCTCGGCGGCCACCTGCTCGGCGGTCTTGCCGAACGCCAGCGCCTCGGCCTGCGCGAGCACGTTCGCGGTCAGCAGGTCGTGCTGGTTGCCGACCTCGTGCGCGGGGTGCAGGAACGCGATGAAGTCCACCGGGATCAGCGTCGTGCCCTGGTGGATCAGCTGGTAGTAGGCGTGCTGACCGTTCGTGCCCGGCGTCCCCCAGACCACCGGCCCGGTCTCGTACCCGACCGGGCTGCCGTCCCGGCGAACCCGCTTGCCGTTGGACTCCATGTCCAGCTGCTGCAGGTAGTCGGTGAAGCGGGACAGGTAGTGCGCGTACGGCAGCACCGCGTGGCTCTGCGCGTCGAAGAACTCGCGGTACCAGATGCCGAGCACCGCCAGGATTGCCGGCAGGTTCTGCTCCAGCGGGGCCGACGCGAAGTGCTCGTCGACCGCCCGCATGCCGGCCAGCAGCTCGCGGAATCCATCCGGCCCGATCGCGACCATCAGCGAGAGCCCGATCGCGGAGTCGAACGAGTACCGGCCGCCGACCCAGTCCCAGAACCCGAACGTGTTCGCCGGGTCGATGCCGAACTTCTCGACCTCGGAGAGGTTCGTCGAGACCGCGACGAAGTGCTTGGCGACGTCCGCCTCGTCGCCGAGCTGCCCGACCAGCCAGTCGCGGGCCGCGCGGGCGTTGGTCATCGTCTCCAGCGTCGTGAACGTCTTCGAGGCGACGATGAACAGCGTCTGCTCGGCGTCCAGGCCGACGAGGTTGGCGGCGAGGTCGTCGCCGTCGACGTTGGAGACGAACCGGCAGGCGATCTCCGGGTGGGAGTACGGCTTGAGCGCCTCGTACGCCATCCGCGGGCCGAGGTCGGAGCCGCCGATGCCGATGTTGACGACCGTCCGGATCCGCCGCCCGGTGGAGCCGACCCACTCGCCTCTGCGGACCCGGTCGGAGAAGCCCGCCATCCGGTCGAGGACCTCGTGCACCTGCGGGACGACGTTCTGTCCGTCCACGGTGATCTCGGCGTCGCGCGGAGCCCGGAGTGCGGTGTGCAGTACTGCGCGGTCCTCAGTGGTGTTGATCTTCTCGCCGCGCAGCATCGCGTCCCGGTGCCCTTCGACGTCCGCGGCCCGGGCGAGCGCGAAGAGCGACTCGAGCGCCGCAGCGTCGACGCGGTGCTTGGAATAATCGGCGACCAGCCCCGCGGCCTCGACGGTCAGCCGGTCCGCGCGGTCGGCCTCGGCGGCGAACAGGTCCCGCAGGTGGGTGTCGCGGAGCCGGTCGGCGTGCTCCCGGACCGCGGCCCACTCGGGCGTCGCATCGATCTCGACCGTCTTCGGGGACATGGCCCGTCCTCCCAGTATCAGCATCGTCCGGACTACGTCAGTGCCCGTTTGAACGTATCCGACACGGGTGGCCGGGCCGTGAACGCCTCACCGAACTCCGGTGTGCTGCTCGAACGTCACCGCGGAGCGGCGGGCCTGTGCGGCCAGCGCGGCGTGGATCAGCGCGGGCGCGTCCGGTCGTCCGTGCAGCCAGCCCTGATTCTCGTCGCAGCCGTGGCGCGCCAGGACGTCGGCCTGGTAGCGGTGCTCGACGCCCTCGGCGACGGTGGTCAGTCCGAGGGCGTGCGCCAGCCCAGTGATCGCCGCGATCAGCGGTGCGCCTGCGTCGTGCGGCCCGATCGAGGCGGTGAACGACCGGTCGATCTTCAGGATGTCCGCCGGGAGGTGGTGGAGCCGGCTCAGCGACGAGTAGCCGGTGCCGAAGTCGTCGATCGCGATCCGGACACCGTCCGCGCGGAGCCGCCGCAGGGCGTCCAGTGCGACCGGCGAGTCGGCCTCCATCGTGCTCTCGGTGACCTCCAGCACCAGGCGCTGGGGCGGCAGGCCGGTCCGGATCAGCACGTCGACGACCTGCTGGTAGTAGTCCGGCTGGTGCAGCTCGCGGCCGGAGACGTTCACCGTGACCTTCGCCGGAACGTTGCGTGGCCAGGTCGCCGCCTCCCGGCACGCGGTCTCCAGTACCCAGTGGTCCAGTGTGCTGATGAACCCGGTGCTCTCCGCGAGCGGAATGAACTCCACCGGTGAGACCGGCCCGCTGCCGGGCCGATTCCAGCGCAACAGCGCCTCCGCGCCGGTGACCGCGCCGGTGACGCTCTGGACGATCGGCTGGTAAGCGACCGTGAACTCACCGTTGGCCAGCGCAGAGCTCAGCATCAGCCAGCTCTCGCCGCTGGCGTCCCCGCTGCTGAACGTGCGGCCTCCGCCGCTGCACTTGGCTTCGTACAGCGCGATCTCGGCGCGGCTGCCCAGCAGCGACGGGGTGTCGCCGACCTGCCACGCCGCGACGCCTGCGGAGAACTCCGGCTGCGTCTCCCGGAACGCCTCCAACTGGGCGGTGAGTTCGCTGCAGGTCGTGCCGGGGCAGAGGAGCGCGAAGTCGTCCGAGCCGTGCCGGGCCATCACCGCGCCCGGACCGGCCTGCACCACCCAGTCGCGCGCGAACGTCCGCAGCCAGCGGTCACCCTCCGGCCGTCCCTGCCGCTCGTTGACCCGGGTGAACCCGTCGAGGTCGACGACCGCGACACTGAGCGGGCCGCCGGTGCGTTCCGCGTCGGTCAGCGCTTCCTGCAGCAGGTGGTCGAACCCGCGCCGGTTGGGGAGGCCGGTGAGCCCGTCGACGTCCGCCTCGGCGGCCGCCCGCACCAGCGAGCCGGTGATGAGGGCGATCAGGAGGTTCAGCCCGATCAGCACGACGACGACGCCCCAGGGCAGCGTGTCCCAGCCGAGCTTGGCCACAACGATCAGGCCCACGATGAGAGCCTCGGCGACGAGGCCGGCGGCCCAGTCGAAGAAGAAGAACGCGTACATCGAGACCGCGACCAGCAACGAGGCGATGGCGATCGCCTCGGGGTGGCCGCGCTGGAGCCAGACCTCGAACCCGATCAGCCCGATCGAGAGCAGGACGAGCCCGAAGAACGCGGAGCGCGGGAGCCGGCTGCCGAACAGTCCGACGCCGACCCCGGCGATCACCGCGCCCAGCGACACGACCGCGATCACCCGGAGCGTGGTGTCGTGCCGGATCTCGTCGACCGGCGAGACCAGCGCGACGAGGAAGCCGAGCACACCGCCGGTGACGTAACAGGCCGCGGCGGTGCGGGCCATCGCCGGGCCGGTCGCGATCACCGAGGAGCGGACGCCCTGCCGCGATCGGAAGGGGGTCCGGCGGTCAGCTCCGGCTCGGGACGGATCGGTCGCCATCGCCTCGCTCCTCTCCGTCGTCACTGCCGGGCCGCCGCCGGAACCGGAGGCGCGACGACCACCGGCGTCGAGCCGGGCGCCGCCGCGTGCAGGTTCACGGTGGAGGTCACCCGGTTCCGGCCGGCCTCCTTGGACGCGTAGAGCAGCCGGTCGGCGAGCCGCACGAGCTCGTCGCCGGAGTCCGCGTCCTCCGGCATCGTGGCCACCCCGATCGAGACGGTCACCGGCGCGGACCTCGTCGGGCTCACCGGCATCGGGGTGTCGCTCAGCGCGGATCGGACGCGCTCGGCGACCTCCCGGGCGATCGGCGGCACGGTGTTCGGGACCAGCACCGCGAACTCCTCGCCGCCGTAGCGGGCGATCAGTTCGCCGTCGCGCAGCGTCGCCTGGAGCCGGCGGGCGACCTCGCACAGCACGCGGTCGCCGCCGTGGTGTCCGTAGGTGTCGTTGACGGACTTGAAGTGGTCGATGTCGAGCAGCAGGACGGCGACACCGGCGCCGCGCAGCGCCCGCTCCGCCTCCACCGCCAGGCTGTGCTCGAAGTAGCGGCGGGTGTGCAGGCCGGTCAGCCCGTCGGTGATCGCGACCTCGCGCTGGGCGGCCACCAGCCCTACCATCCGCGCCAGCACCAACAGGTAGAGCACCCCGCAGGTCGCGCAGACCAGCGGCACGTAGAGCGGCGCGTCGCGGTGGTACTGGACGAGCAGCGTCGCCGGGGCGAGCAGCGACGCGATCGTGAGCAGCAGGAGGCGTCGGCGGCCCGCGTCCGGGCCCGCGGTCGGCGACCGTTCCTCGACCTGGCGCATGCTCGGATGCAGGCCCGCGACGCCGAGCGCGACGCTGGCGCACGTCACCAGCACCTCCGCCCAGGCCCAGCCGAGCGCAGGCCGTCCGGACAGCGTGGCGACGCTGAGCCCGGTGTCGGCCATCGTGAAGAGCACGAGGTAAGCGGCGAGCACTCTCAAGGCGGGCGGACGGAGTCCGGCACCGAGCATCAGCCGGGCTCCGAGCGCGAGCAACAGCAGGTCACCGAGCGGGAACGCGACGGCCGCGGTCCGCTCCGCGAGGCCGAGTTCCGCCCCGGACATGAGCGGATCGATCAGGTAGATCCAGGAGAGCAGCGAGGCCGAGACCGTCACGATCGCGGCGTCGATCAGGCCGGCGATGTCCCACGAGGGCGTGCGCCGCCGGACCAGCAGCAGGAGGCCGAGCGCGGTCAGGGGGTACTGGGCCACATAGATCAGCGTCAGCGGGCTGGGGTACGGCGGTTTCTCCATGCCGACCAGCGGCGCCAGGTAGGTCGGGACGTTCCCGCAGAAGAGCGCGAGGTGGCCCGCGCCGAGCAGAACCCACGCCACGTGAGCCGATGGGCGGTGGCGACGCACGCCGACCAGGACGGCGAGGCCCCCGGCCAGCTGCACCAGCAGGTAGACCGTGGCCCAGAGGACATCCACCTTCTCCACCCTTCCCGGCGGGGGGAGCGGTCAGGGTGCAGTTAAGGTGCAAAACGGTTGTTACGGGATGAGCGGCCCCGTCTCCCGGGTCAAGGCGAGTAGCCACTCGCGGGTCTCCGCCAGCTCGCCCGGCTCCAGATGCCCCTCGTAGAGCGACGCCGTCGCCGTGCCGTCCGCGGCCCGGATGACCAGCGTGCTGCGCTGGGGGTGCAGGCCGTCGGCGGCGAAGGCGGCCTTCCACCGCCGACCGTCCTCCTGCGCGCGGGCGAAGACCTGCGGCAAGTGGCCCAGCGCGGCCATCAACGTCGCGTGCTCGCGGGTGTTTTCGGCGCTGTCGGCGAGCTCCAGGTCGGCGAAGATCGCCCGGACGTACGCGCGAGCCAGGCGCCCTGGCCGGTCGTCGGCTGGGTCCAGGTGGGCGTCGACGGCGGCGGCGAACTGGTCGAGCAGATCGTCGACCAGCCCGGTGAAGAGCGCGTCTTTCGACGGGAAGTGGTGCAGCAACCCGCCCTTGGAGACGCCGGCCTCCCGTGCGACGACCTCGAGGCTGACCGCGGCGCCGTGGGCGAGGACGGCGCGAGCCGCGGCGTCCAGCAGCGTCCGGCGGGTTCGGGCTGCGTCGCGGGTGGGTCCGGCTGCCGCCATCGGGCTCCTTGTGATCGGGAAAACGTCGAACGCTGAGAATACCGGTGGGCTAACCGACCGTCTGGACGGTACGTTAAGCGCTATGACAACGACGCTGACACCGAAGTCGGAGCCGTTAGCCGGCCGCCGCGAGTGGGCCGCGCTGGCGGTGGTGACGCTTGCCGTGGTGGTCCTCGCGATCGACGCCACGGTGCTCTCGCTCGCGGTGCCCGCGCTCACCGCCGACCTCGCGCCCTCGGCGACGGCGTTGTTGTGGATCGGCGACGCGTACTCGTTCGCGCTGGCCGGGTTGCTGGTCACGATGGGCACGCTCGCCGACCGGATCGGCCGGAAGCGGCTGCTGCTGATCGGGGCGACCGGCTTCGCGCTCGCGTCGCTGCTCGCCGCGTTCGCGCCCGCTGCGGGGTGGCTGATCGCGGCCCGCGTCCTGCTCGGTGTCGCGGGTGCCACCCTCATGCCCTCGACGCTGTCGATCATCCGCACGCTCTTCGCGGACGCCCGGCAGCGCACCACCGCGATCGCGATCTGGTCGGCGGCGGCGGGCGGCGGTGCGGCGCTCGGACCGCTCGTCGGCGGTGTCCTGCTGGACCACTTCTGGTGGGGCTCGGTCTTCCTGATCAACGTCCCGGTGATGGTGCTGCTGGTCGGGTTCGGTGCGGTGCTGCTCCCCGAGTCGCGCGACCCGCGCCCGGGACCGTTCGACCTGCTCGGCGCCGGACTGTCGGTGGCGGCGATCGTGGCGCTGGTCTACGCGGTCAAGCACCTGGTGGCCGAAGGGGCGGACGGGGCATCGCTGCTGACCGCCGCCCTGGGCGTCGCCGCCGGAGTGGCGTTCGTGCGGCGTCAGCGCCGGGCGGCGTCCCCGCTCATCGACGTGCGGCTGTTCGCGCGTCCGGCGTTCGCGGGCGCGGTCGGGGCGAGTCTGCTGGCCGTGTTCGCGTTCAGCGGCCTGCTGTTCTTCTTCTCCCAGTACTTGCAGCTCGTCCGCGGGGACAGCCCCTCGATGGCGGGCGCCCGGGAGCTGCCGGCCACCGTGGCGTCGATCGCGGTCGTCGCGGTCGCCGGATGGCTGGTCGCCCGGTGGGGCCGCGGGCGGGTGATCGGCGGTGGGCTCCTGCTGGCCAGCGTCGGCTTCGGAGGGCTGGCGTTCGCGGAAGGGCTCGCGCAGTACCGGTGGCTCGCGCTGGCGCTGGTGCTGGTCGGTCTCGGCGTCGGGCTCGCGTTCACGCTCACCACCGACGCGGTGCTGGCGTCGGTGCCGGCCGACCGGTCGGGGTCGGCGTCGGCGGTGTCCGAAACCGCGTACGAGCTGGGCGTGGCGCTCGGGATCGCGGTGCTCGGCAGCGTCCAGACCGTGCTGTACCGGCGCGCGTTGCCGGCCGACGCGGGCGACGCGGCTCGGGAGTCGCTGGCCTCGGCCGCCGCGTCGAGCGAACCGATGGACGCGGCCCGGGAGGCGTTCGTCGAGGCGATGCAGGCGACGTCGGTGATCGCGGCGATCCTGCTGGCGTTCGCGGCCGTAGTGGCCTGGCGGGTCATCCCGTCCCATCGCACTCCGGTAGCCCACTGAGCCGACCGTTCCGTTGACCGCCTCCTGAGCAAGTGCTATGCATGCACTGTATGCATACGCGCTATGTATCGTTCGCCAGGAGGTCGTGTGCGCGAAGAACTGCTGGGCTTGCTGGCGAAGGAGCCCACCCACGGTTACGAGCTGAAACAGGCCGTGGAGACGGAGTTCGGTGAGCTGTGGCCCGCCGTGAACATCGGCCAGATCTACTCGACGCTGGGCCGGCTGGAGGCCGCGGGATTAGTGCGCTCGACGGCGGTCAGCCAGGACAGCCGCCCGGCGAAGAAGGTGTTCGAGCTGACCGCCGCGGGCCGCGAGGAGCTGCAGCAGTGGGTCGACGACGTGGTCCCCGTCGCGCGTGTCCGCGACCGATTCTTCGTCAAGCTCGTGCTGGCCGCACGGTTCCGCCTCGCCGATCCGATCACGCTGATCGACCGCCAGCGCCGGGCGTACCTGCGCCGGTTGCGCCAGCTCAACGAACTGGCCGAGCAAGCCCGTGGGCTGGCGGCGCGGTTGGCGGTCGAGGGTGCGGTGCTGCACCTGCAGGCCGACCTGACGTGGTTGGAGCGATGCGAAGAAGCGCTGTCACCCGGACCGACCGGAGGAAAACGATGACCACGCTGGTACAGACGTCCGGACTGGAGCGCTCGTACGGCGCCGGCGAGTCGCTGGTGCGTGCCGTCGATGGGATCGATCTGGCCGTGGGCGAGGGCGAGTTCGTCAGCGTCATGGGGCCCAGCGGCTGTGGCAAGTCGACGCTGCTGTACCTGCTGGCCGGGCTGCTGCCACCCAGCCGTGGCCAGATCACCCTCGGCGGCCAGCGGGTGGAGCGCCTGTCCCGCTCCGCCTGGGCGCGGCTCCGTCGGCGGCGCATCGGCTTCGTGTTCCAGAGCTACAACCTGGTCGACAACCTCACCGTGCTGGAGAACCTGCAGCTGCCGGGCATGCTCGGCGGCAGATCCGGCCGCGCGGCGCGGCGGCGTGCGCTGACGCTGCTCGACGAGCTCGGGGTGGCCGACAAGGCGCGAGCCACTCCCGGGGTGCTCTCCGGTGGCCAGCGGCAACGCGTCGCGGTGGCCAGGGCGTTGATGAACGAACCGGAGCTCCTCCTCGCCGACGAGCCGACCGGCAATCTGGACAGCGCCGCGACCACCGAGGTGCTCGGGTTACTGAGGCAGTCCCACCGGGACGGCCAGGCGATCGTGCTGGTCACTCACGACCCCCGGGTCGCCACCGCCGCGCAACGGCTGGTCACGATGCGGGACGGTCAGGTCGTCGACGAGACGATGCTCACCGCGGGCACCGGCCAGAAGCTGCACCTCTCCGACGTCGTGGACAACTCGTGAAAGAGATGTACTTACGGTTGGCACTGGCCCGGCTGCGCACGCGCCGGCTCCAGTTCGGCATGCTGTTCCTGGTCACCGTGCTGGGCTGCGCGCTCGCGCTGAGCGCGCTGGCACTGCGGAGTGCGGCGAGCGGCCCCTGGGAGCAGCTCTTCGCCGAGACCAACGGCGCACACGTCACGGTCGAGGCCACCTCGTCCGACGCGGTGACCGACGCCGCCCGGCGGCCCGAGGTCGCTGCCGGAACCGCGGTGACCGCGCGCCACCTCGCCGCGGTCGAGGTCGACGGGCGCGCACTGGGGATCGAACTGGTCCGCGCGCCACAGCGCGAGCGGATGAGCGTCGACCGGCCCGCCGTCCGGGATGGACGCTGGCTGGCCCGCGACGACGAGGCCGTGCTCGAGATGACGATGGCCGACACCCTCGGGGTGCGGGTGGGCGACCGGATCCGGGTCGGCGGGCGGGAACCGGTCACGCTGACCGTGGTCGGGACCGCGTCCACCGCGGGCCGAGGGGGGAACTACCCCGCGGTGAAGCCCGGGGTCGCCTGGGTCGGCGGGGCGACGTTCGACGGGCTGGAGCTGGCCCGGGACGGCGTGCCGATCCAGTTCACGATCGGCCTGCGCCTGCACGACCCGGACGGTGCGGACGCGCTGGCCGCCGCTCTCGAGGCCGACTCCCAATGGCCCGAGCGGAAGGCGTGGACCGCCGACACGGACAAGTTCGAGGCCACGATCGCCGCCGAGATCATGCGGGTGATCGTGCTCGGCTTCACCGTGCTGCTGCTCCTCGCGGCCGTGCTGCTGGTGTTCATCCTGCTCGGCTCCCGGGTGGCCGGCGAATCCCGGCAGGCTGCCCTGCTGCAGATCATCGGCGTCACACCGAGGCAGCTGTCGCTGGTGCTCGCGGTCGAGCACGGCATCATCGCGCTGGCCGGAGCCACGGTCGGTACGTTCGTCGCCCTGGCGGTCGCGCCGCTACTGGCCCGGACGGCCGCCTCCGGGCTGGGCACCGTGCCACCGACCCTCTCGCCGACGCAGATCGCGATCGTCGGCGGCGTCGCCGTGGTGGCCGCGGCGCTCGCCGGCGCGCTCGCGGCGATCCGGCTGGGGCGGGTGGGTCTCGCCGCCGTCGCCCGCGGAGCCACGGCGTCGCGGCGTTCCCGGCTGTCCGGCCTCGCGGCGACGCTGTCGCTGCCGGCCTGGTTCGTGCTGGGCGTCAAGGACGCGTTCACCCGGCGCGGCCGTGCGGTCCTGATCGTGCTGAGCCTCGCGCTCGCCCTGCTGACCACCGTGGTCGTCCTCACCGCGGGATCGAGCATCAACGCGGCGCAGGTCGTCGATACCGCGGTGACCAGGGACGGCACGCTGGCGACGCCGCCGGCCGAACTGCCTGCCATGCCGCCGGGTGCGGTGGCGTCGGCCGGCGTACTCGACCTGTTCCGCGTCCTGCAGGTGCTGCTGAGCTTCGTTGCGCTGGCCAACCTGCTCGCCGCCGCGCTGATGTCCGCGCGGGAGCGGGCCCGTGAGTTGGGAGTGCTGGAGGCGACGGGGTTCTCCTCCCGGCATCTGCTGGCCGCGGCCGCCACCAGCCACGGGCTACTGGCCGTGCCCGCCGCCGTCATCGGCCTTCCACTCGGGTTCGTGATGGTGGCCGGGATAACGGCGGACGTCGGTGGCACGGTCTACCCCGGCCCTGGACAGATAGCCCTGGTCGTGCTGGGCGGCGTGGCGGTCGCCGGACTCGTCGCCGCGCTGCCCGTGCTCGCCCAGCAGCGGCGGCCGCTGGCCCACGCGCTCCTCGTCGAGTAGCGGGCCGGGTCTGCGGCCGTCTGCGGCCGGTCTGCGCGGCAGCCGTCAGGCGGCGGCGCGGGCCGGTTCGCGGGCCCCGAGGTGCTCGGTGAGGTCGCGGGCCGCTTCCCGCCGGGCCCGCTCGGCGAGCGCGGCGACGTCGAGGAGCGCGAGCCGTCCGGCGGCGACCGGGTCGAGGTGCGGATCCGACGCGTGCCGGTCGTCGCCCTCGACCTCGGCCGAGGCCGCGCCGACCGCCGCCGGCGCCTCACCGGACGCGGGCGACGTCGTGCGGGTGGACGTCCGGCGGCGGGCGAGCAGGCGGGCGGCGAGCACGACGACGCCGGGCAGCGCCGCGACCAGCGCGAACAAGCCGTAGACGACCGCGATCGTCAGCCCTTCGCCGGCACCGAGTCCCATCGCGCCGAACGCCCAGGCGCAGAAGCCTTCCCGCGGCCCCCAACCGCCGACGCTCAGCGGCAGCACCATGGCCAGAAGCGCCAGCACCATCAGCGGCAGCAGCCGGGAGACCGGCGCGGTCGATCCGGCGGCCCGCGCCGCGAGCAGGAACGTCGCCAGGTGGGACGCGACCACGATCACCGATGAGAACCCGACCCAG
The DNA here is from genome assembly GCF_039536245.1 of Cryptosporangium minutisporangium. Lineage (NCBI taxonomy): Bacteria > Bacillati > Actinomycetota > Actinomycetes > Cryptosporangiales > Cryptosporangiaceae > Cryptosporangium > Cryptosporangium minutisporangium. Next base: position 36,622 of record NZ_BAAAYN010000075.1, read on the forward strand.
ATCCAGTTCCGCCGGGCCAGCAGCCCTTGCCGCACGTCGGTGCCGATCGCCGCGGCCTTGCGGCGCAGACCCGGACGGAGTCCGACGGCGACGACGAGCGCTGCCACCACCGCGAACACCACGACCAGCGCCGAACCCGGCACCCGCGCCCAGACGAAGAGCAGCAACGCGGGGTGGGCGAGCAGCACGATGGCGCCAACAGCGAACATCACCACCTGGCCGGCGAACCGCTCCAGCACCACGGCGCGGACCCCGCGTCCGACGTCGCCGTGCTCCCGCCCGTTGCTCACCGCACGGTGGACGTCGCCGAGCAGGCCGCCCGGCAACGTCGCGTTGAGGAAGAGCGCCTGGTAGTAGTCCGCGATCGCGGAGCGCAGCGGCAGGCGGATCCCGAGCCCTCGCGCGGCGAGGCACCAGCGCCAGGCGCTGGCCACGGTCGCCAGCAAGCCGATGCCGAGCGCCGCGAGCAGCATCCACACGTTGATCACGCGCAGACCGTCCAGGAAGGCACTGGAGCCCAGCCGCCAGAGCAGCACACCGAGGATGGCGACTCCGCCGAAGGTCCGGACCCACGCCCAGGTTCGTTGCTTCATGACGTTGCCTCGGTGGATCGGGCCGCCCCCGGAGGAAGGGCGAGCAGGTCGCTGTGGTGAACGGTGACGCGCAGGTCGCCCGCGGCCAGGGCGTCCAGGCGCCGGGTCAGGTAGTCGTCGGCGACCGAGCCGGCGGTGTCGGGACGCCGGGCCGCGGCGGGNCGGCGGCCGGCACCCAGCCGCGCAGCCACTCGGCGGTCAGCGCGGCGCGGCCGGGGCCGGCGACCGAGTCGGAGCCGAGCTGCCAGACGCTCGCGCGCTGCTCGACCGACGCGCCGCGCCGGGTGAACGCGTCCGCGGCGGCCGAGGCGGCGTCCACGCCGAGCAGCTGCCTGCCCTCGACGTGCGATCGCAGGTGGTCGGTGAAACCGTCGGAGAGGACGGCGTCCAGCGGGTCGGCGGGGGAGAAGTCCACTCCGCCGGTGACCGAGAGCGTGAGCAGCGTGGGGCAGGCGGCCTCCACGCAGGCGGCGGCGAGGCGCTCGATCTCGTCCCGGCTGAGCAGGTCGAGCAGGGCCGAGGCGGTGACCAGCGACGTGGAGAGCAGATCGCCGGCTTTGAGCTCGGTGAGGTCGGCGTGCCGGGTCATCACGGTGACCGGCGACCCGTCCGCAGCGGTGGTCGCCGCGTGGGTCACCGCGTAGTCGAGCAGGTCGGCGTCGTGGTCCTGCAGGATCCAGCGCTGCGGGCCGGGTAGCAGCGGCGCGAGCCAGCGCTGCATCGAGCCGGTGCCGCACCCGAGGTCCCGGATCAAGAACGGGGCGGACGCCCGGGTAGCGAGGTAGCGACGCAACGGACCGAGGAGGTCGGTGGCACGGGCGTCGGCGTCGGCGGGCTCGCGCAGCTCCAGCCAGGTCGGCGCATAGCGCGGTGCGTCAGTCAGGGTCACCCGGTCTCCGTTCACTGGCCTACCCCGACGAACGGTTCCGGGGCCGGAACGGTTCGAACCTCAGCGGCCTCACCGGTCACGGTAGCGCGCTGCCGGGCGTCGAGCTGGTGCAGGTAGCGCATGTCCCGCCCGAACGACCAGGTGAGCACCGCGAGCGCCAGACCGACCACCGCGGTGAGCGCGGGCGTCGGAACGACGCCGGTCGCCGCGACGATCAGCACGATTCCCTGCAGCGCGGCGACGGCGCTCCGCGACTGCCGCCGCGGCAGGTCGCCGCGCAGCCAGGGGAGGAGCCAGCCGGCCACCACGAACGCGTAGCGGTAGGCGCCGATCGCGACGACCCAGGGGCCGAGCGAACCCGCCACGTACACGCTGAGCACCAGGACGAGGATCGAGTCGACCTCGCCGTCGAAGCGGGCGCCCAGCCGGGTGGTCGTTCCGGTGCGGCGCGCCACCTGACCGTCCACGCCGTCCATCAGCCACGCCACCACGGCGAGCGTGACCAGCAGTGCCACCGGCGTGGAGCGGCCGGCGAGGGAGTCGGCCACCAGCGCGGCGACGCCGCCGACCAGCGTGGCCCTGGCGAGCGTCACCGCGTTGGCGGGTCCGAGGGACGTCGCGCCCGACCGGAGGAGCGCCCCGGTCAGCAGCGCCCAGGTGAACAGCGCGAAGGTCGAGCCGGCCAGCCACCCGGAGGCGCCGAGCCCGACACTCGCGGCCAGACCACCGAGCACCGCGGTCTGCAGCAGCACCCCGATGGCTGGACCGCAGAGCGGACTCGCTGTGCTGACTCGAACATCTACCGTCACTGATCCACCCGTTCCGGCCAGGCGCGACCTTGTGCCACGCGCCGGGAAACACGGGGGAACGGAGAGGAAGGTTCACCCCGCTACTGGCGAACTCAGTCAGACAAGCGACAAAACGTGCCCGAGTCCGCGTGGTCCCGTCGCGGCGGGCCTGGGCAGCAGGAAGACGTGCATCCCGACGGCGATCGCGCCGGAGTCGGTCAGCGGGTTGTCGCCGACGAACAGCGTCCGGTTCGGGTCGATGTCGAGTTGGTCGCACGCGGCCAGGAAGACCGGGACCGCCGGCTTGCACATGCCGTGCTGGAACGACATGACGACGGCGTCCACATAAGCCATGATGCCGAGCTGCTCCAGCGCGGGCCGCAGGTCGAAGCCGGTGTCGCTGACGATTCCGATCCGGACGCCGCGGTCGCGGAGCGTGCGGAGCGTCGGCACGGTGTCCGGGAACGCCTCCCAGGAGTCGGCGGCCACCGTCAGCGCGTACAGCTCCTCGCTCAGGCCGGGCGCGAGCTGTTCACACCCGGCCGTCGTGTAGAGAGCGGTCCACACGTCGTGGTGGAGATCGGTGGAGAGGTCGCGCCCCTTCGCCATTTCCTCGGCGGTGCTACTCCGATCGAGGACACGCTTCCAGACGTCGGCCACCTCACCCGGGTCGAGCGGATCGACGCCCAGATTCGCCGCCGCTCGGTGCAGCAGGGTCTCCCCGCTTCCGGCCAGGCGGATCAGGGTGTCCCCGGCGTCGAACAGAACTGCCTCGAACTCGCTCACGTCCGCGTCTCCTCCACTACGGCCCGTATCTCAGTGAATAGCACGCGAGCGGTGTCGTCCCAGTTCGGAAAGGATTCCGATCGGGTACTCGCGGCGGCGGCCATCCGCTCCCGGGCGGCGTCGTCGAAGGCGAGGGTGCGTAACGCCTCGGCGAGCGCTTCCCGGTCACCGGGTGGGACGGCGAAACCCTCGACTCCGTCGCGGGCCAGGTGGGGAAGGTTGCCGGCGTTCCAGCCCACGACCGGCAGGCCGGCCGCCATCGCCTCGCCGTAGACGGTCCCGTACGGCTCGCGCACGCTGGCCAGCGCGAACACGTCCGCCGCCCGGTAGAAGCCGACGACCTCGGCCGGCGTCTTCAGGCCGTGCACCACGACCCGCCCGTCGAGGTCGGGTTCTTTCAGGCGGACGCGGACCCGGGCGGCGTAGTCCGGATCGACGTCCGGATCACCGACCAGGTGCAGCGTGACCGCGTCCGGCGGCAGCACCGCCACCGCCTCCAGCAGGTCGAGCAGGCCCTTGCGCTCCACCCAGTTGCCCACCGAGAGCACCGCCGCTCTCCGGCCCCGGCGCAGATCGCCGTCGGGCGGGACCGGATCGTCGGCCGGGTTGCGACCGGGCGGGACGACCCGCAGCAGGTCGGCCGGCATCCCGGAGCGGCGCAGCGTCTCGGCGAGATCGTCGCTGGCGATCAGCAATCGGGACGCGAAGCGGTAGGCGCGCTGGTCGAGGAGCTTCTGGGCGTACCGGCGCAGCCCGTCGTAATCGATGCCACCGGGCGGCTGGTGGAGCATGCCGACGAGCGGCGGCAAGTTCTTGCGGGGCAGCCACGGGCCGACGAACGCGGCGGCGATGCTGTCCAGCAGGATCGCGTCCGGACGTTTCTCGGTGAGTTCTCGGAGCAGCCGTGGGCCGGCCGCCACCGGGAGCGGGAACGGCCAGGTCGGAACCGAGACGAAGTCGAGTCGCGCGTCGTTGGCTGCGGCCCGGTCGGCGACGCGCCGGTGGTAGAGGTACCCACCGGTCATCGTCGCCGGGTCGCCGAGCGTCAGCAGCGCGACGGAGAGCGGGCTCAGGCGAGCACGCCCGAGTAGCCGCCGAACTCGGTGGCGTTCTCGTAGACGCGCACCGAGAGCGTGGAGCCCGCGGAGCCGATCGCCGCGCCGATCTTTCCGTGCACCCAGTGTGCGAACGCCTCGACGGTGACGCCAGCGCTATCGGACCCTGTGGCGCCGATCTCCTTACCGACGATCTCGTCCAGGTCGGCGTTGTCCAGTCGTTTGGTCAGGTCTTCCAGCGCGCCGACGAGGACGTCGAGGTCGACGACCATGCCCTTCTCGTCGAGCTGCTCGCGGGAGACGACCAGCGATAACCGGTAGTCGTGCGAGTGCCGTTCGCCCTCCGGTGGGGGCATGTCGGGCATGACATGGAATGCGCGAACCTCGCGCTCGGTGCCTGTTTCGTACATTGCTTATTCCTATCGTTCGTAGCGCAGGGCCGCGTGCAGTACTCCCGGATCGCGTCGATCCAGGGCGGCGTAAGCTTCGGCGGCGTCGGCGAGGGCGAACTCGGTGGTGGCCAGGGCCTTCAGCGGCAGGACGTCGAGCAGGTCGCGGGCGGCGGCCCGGCGGCGGGCGTTCGTCCAGCGTCCTTGGGCGGCGTAGGGAATCGTCGAGACCTGGCTGCTGCGGATCGTCAGCCGGCGGCGGTGGAAGTGTTCACCGAGCGGTAGCGGCACCGGCTTGGTGCCGTACCAGGAGCCCACCAGCGCGGTGCCCTCGTGGGCCAGCAGGGCGAGGCCGTCGGCGAGCGCTGCTGGCGCCCCGGAGGTCTCCACCAGCAACGGAACGCCGCTGGGGGCGTCGCCGGGCGGCACGGCGCGGATCCCCAGCTCGGCCGCGCGTTCCCGGCGGGCCGGCTCCGGCTCGACGGCCACGACGCGGGCACCCGCTCGAGTCAGCAGCAGCGAGGTCAGTAGCCCGATCGCCCCGAGACCGGTGACGACGACGGTGTCCTCGAGCCCCGGCCCGGCGTCGAGGCTGAGCTGCAGGGCGGTCTCGACCAGCGGGAACAGGGTCGCTATCCGCGGATTGGTGTTCTCCGGCAGGACGACGACGTCGGACTCGGCGGCGACGAACCGGTCCTGGTGGGGGTGGAAGGCGAAGACCGTCTTGCCGAGCAAGGCCTGCGGTCCCTGCTCGACGGTGCCGACGCAGCTGTAGCCGTACTGGAACGGGTAGTCGAAGCCGCCGTCGGCGAGCGCGGTGAGCGTCTCGTCCCGTTCGGTGGACGGGTTGAGCTCGCCGCGGTAGGCGAGCAGTTCGGTACCCGCGCTGATGCCCGAGTAGAGCGTGCGGATCAGGAGGTCGCCGGGGTGCGGCTCCGGATCGGGGATCGGCCGGACCTCCACGGAACGCGGGGCGGTGAACCAGACGGCGTGCGCGGTCATCGGTCTCCGGGGTCGTAGGACTGTGTCAGCACAGTGTGCAACGGTGCCGACGGCCCGACCGGTTCAGTCGAAACGCACCTTCACCAGGCGTTGCGCTCCGGTGTCAGCCTGGAAGTACGTCAGGTACTGGACGCGACCGTTCTCCTCGGCGAACTCGGGATGCCCGAAGCCGGCGTAGTTGATGCCCTTGCCCCGCGTTTTCAGCAGCCGGATCTCCTTCGACCAGGGCCCGTACGGCGAACCCCCGACCTGCGCCCGCAGCACGTTGTCGCCGTACGGCAGGTAGACGTTGAGCCAGCCGCGCAGCGCCGGGACGTAGAACACCGTGTTCCCCGCGGCGCCGGCGATCACGGTGTCGGCGGCCCGCGAGGCGTCCGACGACCAGCGTGCCGCACCGGAGTCGTCGCGTCCCGTGTAGAACGTCCAGCGGGAGCGGTCGGTGATCCGGTCGAGCGGGACGCGGGCGAGGTGACACCCGACGCCGCAGTCGCCGTAGACCCAGGCCTCCCCGCCCACGACCAGCGCCGCGGTGTTGTAACTGTCCCCTGGCGGGAAGAACATCGTCGGGTCGGTGCCCTCCACGCTGGTCACCGGCTCGACGCGCGCCGCGGTGAGCCGGGTGACCCGGTGCGTGCGCATGTCCACGGCGGCGATCCCGGTGCCGAGCGGCCGGCCGTAGGGGCCGGAGCAGGGCGTCCCCTCGGCTCCGGAGCGGCAGAGCTTGACGTAGAACACGAGCACGCGGCCGCGCCGGGGATCGGCGATGACCGGGCCGGGCCAGTAGGCGAACGCGGCGCCGCAGTAGACGTCGGTGGCGGGGGTGCAGCCGGTCGACTCGGCGTGCTTCAGCTGGAACGCGGTCTCCGGCGGCGTCTGGCTGATCAGGGCCGGGACTGCCTTCGCGTCGCTGCCGAAGACGTCGGTGGAGGGAAGGCTGATGCCGTTGGCCGCCCGGAGATCGGCGGTGGAGGCTCCGCTGTTGTTCAGGAAGCCCTCGGGGGAGCGGAGCACGGTGTCGCCGAACACCCAGACCGACCGGTCGCCGTAGCGGGTGCTCTGACCGTTGTCGCGGGCGGCGACCCGTCCGTGCTCGCGGACCGCTCCGAGCTCGGTGGCGCGGAACGCGGGGATCGTCGGCACCTCGTTCCGGAGGTCGCCGGCGGGCTCCGGATCCCGGTGGCCGGCGGCTATCCCGGCGAGGGCGGCGACCGCGACCAGCGCGACGACGACCAGCGCGACGATCAACGTCCCCCGATCGGGCCCGTCGTCGACCGGAAGCGGGCGCTCCGGCGCGCGTCGTCGGAGAGCCACCACGGATCCGACGCTACCGGCCGCGGGCGACGGCCGTCGCTACTCGCCTCCTACTCGCCGCGGGCGACGACCGTGCGGAGCAGGACCAGGCCGAGCACCGAGCAGAACGCCGCGGCTGCGAACGCGGTCCGGTAACCGCCGACCGCCGCAGCCTGCCCGACGACCAGCCCACCGATGCCGGTGGCGACGTCGAAGAACATCGTGAACGTGGACACCGCGGCCGGCCGCTCGGACTCCTCGACCCGGCCCACGGTCAGGGCCATCAGGCCGGGGTACTGGAACGCGATCCCCGCACCGAGCGGCAGGATGCCGACGTAGATCCAGAGCGACGACGGCGCGGCCGCGATGATCACCAACCCGACGACGATGCAGATCGTCGCGATCGTGCCAGCCCGGATCGCCCCGATCCGGTCGGGCAGACCACCCGCGAGGATCCGGGCGGCGACCACCACCACCGAGTACGCGAGGAACATCCACGCCGGGTTGCTGCCGTTCAGTTCGTCGACGTAGAGCGGGATGTAGGCGTTGAACGCGACGACGCCGATGATCCCGAGCGCGAGCACCGCGCCCGGCCAGACCGCCGCCGAGTGGAAGCGCGGTGCGCGCTCACCGGGCGAGGTGTGGTTCGCGACCAGCAGCATCGGCAGCGTGCCCACCAGCGCGAGCGCGCCGGCCAGCAGGAACGTCGGGCCGAAACCGAACGCGTCGTAACACGGCTGGCCGATCACCGGCCCGAGGCCCAGGCCCAGGTATGGCGAGATCGAGAAGTAACCGGCGGCCGCCGCCCGCTGTTCGACCGGAGCGGTCGCCATGACCCGCGCGATGCACGCGACGAACAGCAGCGCCAGCGCGGCGCCGCCCACCAGCCGCAGTGCGAGGAGGACGGCGAACGAGTCGGCGAACGCGAACCCGGCCGTCGCGATCGCCCCGGCGACACCACCGAGCAGGACCAGCCGCTGGAATCCCCAGTCCTGGATCGCGGGCGCGGTGAACGGCCGGACGACGACCGCGGAGACCGCCGAGGCGCCGACGACGATCCCGATCGCGAGGTCACCGCCGCCCAGCGACTGGACGAAGTAGGGCAGCACCGGCAACGTGATGCCGAGCGCGAGGAACGCCCCCAGCGCAGCGGCGAGCAGCGCGGCGAACTCTCCGGTGATCAGCCGTGCCGAGGGCCGATCGCGCAGCGTCGCCATGCCGCCCTCTCCGCCGTCGGAATTCGGTCTCCCAGGATGGGACCTACCCGAATTCCTAACCCGCGGAGAGGGCGAGGGCGGGCGCTCTGTGGCGCGAGTCACCGGTTCAGCGGAGCGGCTCCTTCGACCAGGTCGACGGATCGGAGAGGTCGCCGCTCAATTGGACGCCGGCGGCGACGGCCCGGACCTGAGCCCGCACCGGATCGACCGCCGACGCGGAGGTGCTCGCGGCGCGGTCCTTCACCTCCAGCAGTACGTCGTCGGCGAGCTCGACACGGATCGAATACCAGACGCCGGTTTGCTGCTCATCGGCCGGACGCGCGCCGAGAACCGTGTCGGGCGTGAACGTGACGCTCCTCCGCGGCAGGACCATCACCGAGAGCATCGAGACGTCGCTTCGCGCCCGCGCGAACTCGAGCCACGTGGTGTACGGCCCGCTACCGTTCTCGACGATCCCGACCGTCACCACCGTCGTTCCGTCCGGCCGGGCCATCGTGAACGGCAACGCGACGGGTCGCTCGCGATCGGCGCGCACCGACCGGGCGATCCGCGTGGCCACGTCCCGCGCGTCGGTGCGGCCGTACACCTCGACCACTGCCAGGGCGCCGGGTGCCCATTCCCAGTGGAGCCAGCCGCCCCCCTGTGCGTCACCCGGGTACCAGCGGGACGGCGCCCCGTTGACCTCCGGACCGAGCACGGGCTCGCCGATCGGCACGCCGGGCACGTTCTCCGACTCAGCCGTCGGCACGAAGCCCTTGGCGGTGAGTTGGATGTTCACTCCCGCGCTGGACGCCGACGGTGCGGCCAGCAGCGATTCCACGTCGGCGGTGATGCTGCGCGCGCGGTATCGCATGCCCTCCGGGAGCCAGCCGACGTCGAGACGAGTACGGGTCGGGTCGAACTTCGTCGGTGCGACGGCCGGCGGCGTCGCGGTGGGCGCCGGGTCCTGAGGCTCCGGCCGCAGGATCGTGACGAGGCCGACGGTGAGGATCAGGACGGTGGCCGCGGCGGCAGCGACCACCCAGCGCGTCCGCTGCCGTTGTCGGCGGGCGGTGGCGATGGCGCCGTCGATGTCGGTGCGGGTCGGCGGTGCCGGCTCGGCCGCCATCCGGCCCAGCAGCGCCCGGGTGTCGAGTTCGTTCATCGTCCGGCTCCTCGGCGGGTGGGGGAGGGCGCTTCGTCAGGGAGGGCGCGACGTAACGAGGCCATCGCCTTCGCGGTCTGGCTCTTCACGGTTCCGGCGGAGCACCCCAGAGCGTCCGCGGTCTGGTCGACCGAGAGGTCGGAGTAGTAGCGCAGCACGAGAACGGCGCGCTGCCGCGGGGGGAGGTCCGCGAGCGCCGACCGCACGGCCATCGCCGACGCCGGGTCGGGATCGGCGACGGCGGCGTCGTCCGGGGCGGCGTCGACCAGCACGACGCGGCGCGACCAGCCGGTCCGGCGCTCGCTGAGGTAGACGCGGACGAGCATCGCCCGGACGTACGCGTCCCGGTCGGTGGCGGCGACGACCCGTTCCCACCGCAGGTACATCTTGACCAGGGCGCCCTGGACCAGGTCGTCGGCGCGGTGCCAGTCCTGGCACAGCAGGTAGGCGAGGCGCCGTAGCGTCGGTAGGCGATCCGCGGCGTACTCGCGGTACGCCTGGTCCGGTTGGTCGGTCACCCGTTGCCCTTCGTCGGTCGGAAAGAGCTCCTACCCGGGGAGAGGGCGGCGGGGTCCGGTTCGGTTGTCCGCCGTTACGGATTCACCGGGACGCCGGGACCGGGGCCGATTCTGTCGTCCTTGGCGGCGCTGCGGTCGGGGCCTCTGCCGTCGGGGGGCGGGTCGCCGAACGCGGGCCGTGGCAGACGTGGGCGATCGCGAGCCCGGCGAGCGCGGCCAGCACCCCGCCGACCACGTCGAGGACCCAGTGGTGGCCGGTGACCAGGACGTCCATGCTGGTGAGCAGCGCGTGCAACCAGGCCACCGTGCGCAGCCACCAGCGGGCGGTGAGCGCGGCGACCGCGAGCGCGGTCCAGACCGCCCAGCCGACGTGCATGCTCGGGAACGCCGCGTAGGGGTTCTCCGCGCCCGAGATGACCGGGGCGTCGGTGAAGCCCTCGACGAGACGGGGCGGCGCGGTCGGCCAGGTCCAGGACACCGCGACGCCGAGCAGGCTCGCGGCCACGAACGCCGTGCGGAAGCGGCGGTAGTCGGCCGGACGGCACAGGACTAGCAGACCGAAGACGACGATCGGGACCGCGAAGTGCGCGGCCACGTAGTAGAAGTTGGCCACGAGCGCCCGGGTGGCGTCCGCGGCCCACCAGGTGGCGAGGGACCGCTCGACGTCGAGCCCGAGCGCGGCTTCGACGGCGAGCAGGGTCCGGGCGTTGCCGGCGGCGACGTCGGCCCGGTCGGCGGCGCCGGCGGAGACCGCGAGGTAGGTACCGGCACCGAGCGCGATCAGGGCGAGCTCGGTGGCGATGATCCGGATCCAGACCCGCAGCGGCGTCGCCACCGCGGTCGAGACCGTTGATGCAGCTGCTGTGGAAAAGATCGCCACCTACGTTCCTCCCCGTCCCGGAGGTGGCGATATCCCCCCTCAACCGACGCATTACACGTGGGCGGCCCGCTGAGAGCGACGGATGACAGGCGAGCGCGCCTCCTTATGACGGCCCCCTGAACGTCACGGCGTCGGCGCGCTCGACTNTTTGCGGCTGCGCCGCCACCCCGCGGCGGTGGTCGCGTGGGTGACGGCGCAGGCGTGGGGGCGCGGGGGCCGGGCCCTCCCGCCCGGCCCCCGCACGGTCGAGCGCTCAGGCGGTGGCGGGGACGCGAGGAGTGCCGGGGGCCGCTCCGGGCTTGACACCCAGTTCGGCGGTCGGCACGTGCACGGTCTCGCGCGCGGTGGCCGCCGCGGCCGCCGAGATGACGCAGAGCACCGCGAGCATGATCGCGACCGGCAACCAGCCGTCGCGCCCATCGCCGGCCACCGCCGCGCCGATCGTCGGCGCGAACCCGCCGATCGCGAACCCGATCTGGGTGCCGATCGCCATGCCCGACAGTCGGACCTTCGTCGTGAACATCTCGCCGTAGAACGCCGGCCAGGTCGAGTTGGGCGCGCTGTAGATCACGCCGGACAGCAGGATGCCGACCGCGAAGATCACCAGGTAGTTGCCGTGCCCGATCGCGGACAGGTACGCGAACATCAGCGCCGCCGACGCGAGCGTGCCGCCGATCATCACCGGCTTCCGCCCGATCCGGTCCGACAGCATGGCCCAGAGCGGAATGGCCCCCAACGCGACGACGTTCGCCAGCACGCCGACCCAGAGCAGCGTCGAGCGCTCCAGCCCAGCGGTGTCGGTGCCGAAGGACAGCGCGAAGACGCCGAAGATCGTGCTCACCGAGGCGACCATCGACACCAGGATCACCCGGATCACCGAGACCCAGTGATCCCGGAACAGGACCGCCATCGGCAGCTTCGCGACCTCGTCGTTCGCGACCTCCTGCGCGAACACCGGCGTCTCCTCCATCCGGCGGCGGATCAGGTACCCGACCGCCATCACGAAGACGCTGAGCAGGAACGGGATCCGCCAGCCCCAGCTGAGCAGCGCCGACTCCGGCAGCGCCGCCACCGGCAGGAACGCCGCGGTGGCGAGGATCTGGCCCATCTGCGTGCCGTTGAGCGTGAAGCTGGTGAAGAAGCCGCGGCGGTCCTCCGGCGCGTGCTCCAGCGTCATCGAGTTGGCGCTGGCCTGCTCACCGGCGGCGGAGAAGCCCTGCGCCAGGCGCAGCAGCACCAGCAGGGTCGGGGCGAGGACGCCGACCTGCTCGTAGGTGGGCAGACAGCCGACCAGGAACGTCGAGACGCCCATCAGCATCAGCGTGAAGACCAGCACGCGCTTGCGGCCGAACTTGTCGCCGACGTGGCCGAGAATGAACGCGCCGATGGGCCGGGCGGCGTAACCGACGCCGAACGTCGCGAGCGCGAGCAGCGTGCCGGTCGCCGGGTCGGAGTCCGGGAAGAACACCTTGTTGAAGACGAGCGCGGCGGCCGTGCCGTAGATGAAGAAGTCGTAGTACTCGAGCGCGCTGCCGATCCAGGCGGCCAAGGCGGCTTTGCGTGGCTGGGCCACGGGTGTGAGCGGGGAGGGCTGAGACACGGGGGGCTCCCTGGAGTGATGCGGCGGTGCAGACACAGCGGGGCGGGGTCAGCCCGGGGGTCGCGCTAATGTACCGGGCAGTTACGTACCACACAGTGAGTTAGCACTCGCGGCGCTGTCAAGGCCCTACCCGCGCGTAAACGATTCAGTGCCCGCCGCCCGCTGCCCCGCTCCCGCGCCGAGCCCTC
>NZ_BAAAYN010000076.1 GCF_039536245.1 Cryptosporangium minutisporangium
CGCGCTCGCCGACGCGCTCGGCGGACGACGTCTCACGCTCCGCACGCTCGACGTCGGCGGCGACAAGCCGCTGCCGTACGCGCCGGTGCCGCCGGGCGACAACCCGTTCCTCGGCGTCCGCGGCCTGCGGTTTTCGCTGCTGCGCCCGGATCTGTTCACGGCGCAGCTGACCGCGATGGTGCAGGTCGCGTACGAGACGCCGGTGACCGTGCTGTTCCCGATGGTCAGCACCGTCGACGAGCTGACCGCCGCCCGGACGGCCCTGGACGACGCGGTCCGGGCGGTGGGCCGCGGTACGCCGTCGGGGTTGCGGGTCGGCGCGATGGTCGAGGTGCCTGCCGCCGCGCTCAAGGCGTCCGCGCTGGCGCCGCTCGTCGACGTGTTCAGCGTCGGCACCAACGACCTCACGCAGTACACGCTCGCGGCCGCCCGCGGCGACGGGGGAGTGGCGGCGCTCGGCGATCCGTGGGACCCCGCGGTGCTCCGCCTGGTCGACGCGGTGTGCCGTGCGGCCGGGGACCGGGTGACGGTCAGCGTCTGCGGTGAGTTCGCGTCGGAGCCCGGGGCGGCCGCGGTGCTGGTCGGGCTCGGCGTCCGCGAGCTGAGCGTCGCACCGGCATTGGTGCCGGGCGTGAAGCAGGCGGTCCGGGAGATCTCCGCCGGTTCGGAGGCGGCCCTCGCCGCGGAGGCACTCACTCGCGGCAGCACGGCCGAGGCTCGCGCGCTCTTCACCGGGCGGTGAAGGCTGCGCGTGACGTCAGGTGGACCCTTCCGTGCCCGTGGAAGGGTCCACCTGACGTCAGGTGGCCGCGCTGAGCCGTCGGCTCAGCGGGTGACGGCCGCGGCGGCCCGGCGGCGACGGGCGGCGGGGATCACCAGCGGAGTGTCGGTCTCCGGGTCCGGGACGACCTGGCACGGGATGCCGAACACGTCCTCGACCAGCTCAGCCGTGACGACGTCGGACGGCGGCCCCTCCGCCACGACCTTTCCGGCGCGCATCGCGATCAGGTGCGTCGCGTACCGGCAGGCGTGGTTGAGGTCGTGCAGCACAGCGACGAGCGTCCGGTTCTCCCGCTCGTGCAGCTCGGCACAGAGGTCGAGCACCTCGAGCTGGTGCGCGATGTCCAGGTAGGTGGTCGGCTCGTCCAGCAGCAGGATCGGCGTCTGCTGGGCGAGCGCCATCGCGAGCCACACCCGCTGCCGCTGGCCGCCGGAGAGTTCGTCGACGAGCCGCAGCGCCAAGTCCTGGACGCCGGTCGCCGCCATCGACTCGGCGACGACCTTCTCGTCCTCGCGGGACCACTGGCGCAGCAGCTTCTGGTGCGGGTACCGGCCGCGGGAGACCAGGTCGGCCACCGTGATGCCGTCCGGGGCGGTCGGGCTCTGGGGCAGCAGGCCCAGCCGCCGCGCGACCTCCTTGGACGGCAGCGAGCTGATCAGCTGCCCGTCGAGGTGGACCGCGCCTGCCTTCGGCTTGAGCATCCGCGCCAGCGCGCGGAGCAGCGTCGACTTGCCGCACGCGTTCGGGCCGACGATGACCGTCAGCGAACCGTCCGGGATCTCGACGTCCAGCCCTTCGGCGACGACGCGCTGGTCGTAGGCCAGCTCGACCTTCTCGGCGTACAACCGGGACCGGCCTGCCATCCCGTCTCCTCCCGCACGCGCGACCCCCGACGGCGGCCACACCCAAGCATCTTAGGTGAGCCTAACCATGGCGCGGAACAGCCTAACCCGCGGGCTCAGTCGGTGGCATCGACCCGGACCAACGCGACGACCGGGATCACCCGCGGAGTCTTCACCTGATGGTCCGCGAAGAACGGGTACTTCTCCACGATGCGGGCGAACAGGGCGTCCCGCTCGGCGCCTGCGGTGACGACGGCGTCGGCTTCGTAGGTCTCGCTGCCGACCTCCACCGTCACCCGCGGGTTAGCGACGAGGTTGTGGTACCAGTCCGGATGGCGGGGGGCACCGACGTTGGACGGTACGACGAGCAGCCGGTCGCCGTCCGGGATGTACATCATCGGCGTGGTGCGGTGGAGCCCGGAGCGGGCCCCCACCGTCGTGAGCAGGAGCAGCGGACGATCTCCCATCGCGGCTCCGCGGCTCTCCCGGAACTGGGCGATCAGCTGCTGATTGTGGGCCCCGATGTCGTCGGGCACGGTCATGTGTCCTCCTGGAGATTCGGTCACCCGTCACTCTGGTCCAGGTGCATGACATCCACTGTCAGGATTCGAAGGAGTGCAGAATGCGACAAGCTCTCGCGAACGCGTCCGCGGCCACCGCCAGCGCGGACACAATGGAGCGGTTCGGACCGGAGTGAACCGAGGAGTGTGTGTCAGGTGTCGGTGAAGACCAGGATCCGGTGGATCGGCCGGCACGGGGTGGCGCGGGTCGTGATCGGAAGGGCGCACCGCCGGGGAGACCTGCACGCGCGCATTCTGAGCGACCCCGCCGCCCGTGCGGACCCCTACCCGACCTATGACGAAATCCGGGCCCGCGGGCCGCTGGTGCCGGGCCAGCTCATGATGCAGGCGGTGAGCCACCAGGCCGTCACCGACATCCTGCGCAGCGATGCGTTCGCGGTCGGGTTCGACCCGGAGGCGATGCCCTTCCTCGCGCGGAAGCTCTTCACCCGGGTGGCCGCCGACGAGCGGATCGTCGGACCGATCGATCCGCCGTCGCTGCTGGTCACCAACCCGCCAGACCACACCCGGTACCGGCGGCTGGTGAGCCGCGTGTTCACCGCGAAGGCCGTCGAGGCGTTGCGGGGCCGGGTCGAGGAGCGCACCGCCGAACTGCTCGACGCGATGGCCGCGCGCCCGGACGGCCAACCGCTGGACCTGGTGTCGGAGTTCGCCAGCCTGCTTCCGGTCACCGTGATCGCGGAGATCCTCGGGGTGCCGCTGGACATGCGCAAGCAGTTCCTGACCTGGGGCTCGATGGCCGCGCCCGTGCTCGACATCGGTCTGTCCTACCAGCAGTACGTCGAGTCGGAGACCGCGCTGGAGCAGATGTCCGACTGGATGTACGGCCACTTCGAGAAGCTCCGCCGGGAGCCCGGTGACGACATCGTCAGCCAGCTCGTCCACCTCGACGACGCGAGCGGCCAGCTCGACAACCGGGAGCTGCTCGCGATCGCCGGGCTACTGCTCGCGGCCGGCTTCGAGACGACCGTGAACTTGCTGGGCAGCGGGGCGGTGCTGCTGATCGAGAACCCGGACCAGCGCGCGGCGCTGGAGGCCGACCCGTCGCTCTGGGCGAACGCGGTCGACGAGATCCTGCGGTTCGAGTCCCCGGTGCAGGCGACCAGCCGGCGGTCGATCCGGGACACCGAGGTGTGCGGTGTGCCGGTGCCGACCGGTTCGTTCGTCACCGCGATGATCGGTGGCGCCAACCGGGACCCCGAGGTCTTCCCGGACCCGCACACGTTCGACGTCCGCCGCAGCAACGCCAAGGAGCACCTCGCGTTCTCCAGCGGTGCCCACTACTGCCTCGGGGCGTCGCTGGCGCGGCTGGAGGGCGAGATCGGGCTACGCCGCCTGTTCGAGCGGTTCCCCGACCTCTCGCTCGCCGGCAAGCCCTCGCTGCGCAGCACCCGCACCCTCCGCGGCTTCGACCAGATCCCGGTTCACCTGAACAGCAACCGCCCCGCCGAACCCGAGCCCCACGCCGTTTGACGCCGAATCCGCCTCCACGCGCGCCGTGGAGGCGGATTCGGCGTAAGTCAGCGCCTGCGGACCTGGGCCAGGACGGCGGCGAAGCGGCGGACGCGGGGGGAGGAGACGAACTCCTCCAGCGTCACCGGCCGGTGCTCCTCCGGGGCGTCGCCCGGCACCGCGAGCGGCAGCCGCCAGTTCGGGTACTCGTCCATGGTGCCGGGCAGGTTCGGCTGCCGGAGGTCGCCGACGGCGTCTCCGGGGGCGGCGAGCACCATCCGGCACGGCGTCCGGACCAGCAGCGCGTGCAGCCCGAGCACCGCCTCCTCAGTCGCCTGCCCCGGCTCGTCGGGGCCAGTCAGCAACCCCTCGGACCGCAATAGCCCGATCAGGGCCGCCCGCTCGGTCGCCGCGCTCGCCAGCTCCTCGTCGACCGAGCGGCCCAGCACGCCCAGCTCGGCTCGGACCCGGACGTGCTCCCCGGTGAGGAACCCGGCCGCGGTCGGCAGGTCGTGCGTGGTGACGCTCGCCGCGGCGCCTTCCCGCCACGCGGCCGGCGGCCGCGGTCGCTCCGGCAGTTCACCTTCGACGTCGACGGACGGATCGGGGTCGTCCCGCTCGAACCAGAGCACGTTGCTGCCGAGGACGTCGCGCGCGGCCAGTGCGGTGGCGACGTGCGGCTCGACCGTGCCCAGGTCCTCGCCGACCACCAGCGCGCCGGCGCGGTGAGCCTCCAGCGCGAGCACGCCGAGGAACGCATCCGGGTCGTAGCGGACGTACGTCCCTTCGGTCGCCGAGCGCCCGGCCGGTACCCACCAGAGCCGGAACAGCCCGAGGACGTGGTCGATGCGGACACCGCCGGCCGACCGCAGCGCCGCCCGGAGCATGTCCCGGTACGGGCCGTACCCGGCCTCAGCCAGGCGTCGCGGGTTCCACGGCGGCAGCTGCCAGTTCTGGCCCTGCTGGTTGAACGAGTCCGGCGGCGCGCCGATCGTCGCACCGTCGGCCAGCACGTCCTGCAGGCCCCACGCGTCGGCGCCGCCAGGGTCGACGCCGACCGCGAGGTCGTGGACGACGCCGACCGGCATCCCCGCCGCACGGGCGGCGTCCCCCACCGCGGCGAGCTGCTCGTCGCAGAGGAACTGCAGCCAGGCGTGGAACTCGATCCGGTCGGTCAGCCGCGTGCGCGCGGCGGCCACCGCGTCCCCGGCCGGGTGGTGCAGCTCGTCCGGCCAGGACTGCCAGGGGACGCCGTGCTCCTCGGCCAGCGCGCAGAACGTCGCGAAGTCCTCCAGGCCCTGGCCCTGCTCGGCGCGGAACGCGGCCACGGCGGCGGCCCGCTCGCCGGAGCGCGCCAGGTCGAACAGCAGCTCCAACGCCGCGAGCTTCGCGGTCCACACCGGGTCGCGCACGATCCGATCGGCGGGCGCCTCCGGGCGCAGGGCGTCCGCCGCGGCCTGCTGCTCCGGCGACGCGGCCCGGTACTCGGGCGTGTCGGTGATCCGCAGGTACAGCGGGCTCCGGAAGCGCCGGCTCGACGGGTAGTAGGGCGAGTTCTCCAGTGGCAGCACCGGCGACGGCGCGTGCAGCGGGTTGCAGACGACGGTCCCGGCGCCCAGCTCGGCGCCGCTCCAGGTGACCAGCTCGCGCAGGTCGCCGTAGTCGCCCAGCCCCCACGACTCGGCGCTGCGCAGCGCGTACAGCTGGAGCATCCAGCCCCAGACCCGGCCGGCGTCCGCCGGGTACGGCACCCGGGCCGGTGCGGCCACCAACACGGCCTCGGCGGTCCCAGCCCCGGTCGACCCGCTCCCGGTCGACCCGGTCCCGGTGGAGACCGACAGCCGGTGCCAGCCGGGCGGCAACGCGGGCAGCGTCACGGTGCGCGCCTCGTGCGGCACCCCGTCGACGTCGCGCGCCTCCGTCACGTCCGCTGAGGCAGTGGCAGTGACCTCGGCCCCGTCCTCGGTGCGGACGCGCGCGGACAGCGACCCACCCGCCGGGGCGCGGACCACGACGGTGGCCGGCTCGTCCGCAGTCACGACGACGGTCGGCGGCAGCAGCCGCCGCCAAGGGGTCAGCTCGGCGTCGGCGAGCGACGCCGCGATCGCCTCGGGCGTGTCCGCCGCGACCC
This sequence comes from Cryptosporangium minutisporangium, assembly GCF_039536245.1. Taxonomy (NCBI): domain Bacteria; kingdom Bacillati; phylum Actinomycetota; class Actinomycetes; order Cryptosporangiales; family Cryptosporangiaceae; genus Cryptosporangium; species Cryptosporangium minutisporangium. Next base: position 5,788 of record NZ_BAAAYN010000076.1, read on the forward strand.
CGAGCGCGCCGAGCACGGCGACGACCGTGGACGCGGTGACGGTCACCGGTCGTCCGGTCGACCCGACGTACTCGGTGGCGACGCCGTGTGCGGCGGCCAGCGCGGCCAGGTCCGGGTCGATGCTGTCATTTGCTGCCGTCTGTGCACCCACGACCGATCAACCTAGTCGGGTTGCGACCGGCTGGTTGGCTAGCGCCATGAGTGACGTTTCCGACGTGTCGCCCGAGGTTGAAGCGGACGGCGAGGGGCACCCCGCCAGACCGCGGCGGCGGTTGCTGGGGCTGGCGATCGGGTTCGTCGTCCTCGGGGTGTTGGCCCTGGTCGCCTCGGTGGCGTGGACTCTGACCGCGTCGGCGGGGCACCGGTACGGCGTGGACGAGGCTCCGGACGCTCCGGTCGCGATCGTCTTCGGTGCTCAGCTACGCCCGGACGGCACTCCGAAGCCGTTCCTGGCCGGTCGGCTGGACACCGCGGCGGAGCTCTACCGGGCCGGCACGGTCCGGGCGCTGCTCGTCTCCGGGGACGGGCGGGGCACGTCCGGCGACGAGGTGGCGGCGATGACGCGGTACCTGACGGCGCGGGGAGTGCCTGCCGACCGGATCGTCGGCGACCCGAACGGGCTCGACACCTACGACACCTGCGCGCGGGCGCACCAGGTCTTCGGAGTGCGGCGTGCACTGCTGGTGAGTCAGTCGTTCCACGTCCCCCGGGCGGTGACGCTCTGCCGCCACGTAGGCATCGACGCGGACGGGGTGGCGAGCCGGTGTGACACGTGTAGCGACAAGACACTGTGGCGCAACCGGGTGCGGGAGGTACCGGCCGCGTTCAAGGCCGCCGGGGACGCCCTGCGGGATCGGCCGCCGGTGGTAGTTTCCCCGCGCGATTCCGCGCTCGACAAGGCCCTGAGCAGGTAGAACGCGAACACCCTAGCGCGTCGATGGCAAGTGCCGAACGCGCCGACGCGAATTGCTCCCGAGCCTCATCCGAACGGCGTATTCGCGAGTGTTCGGTAAGAGACAGATCAAGTGTCCAACGGCCGATCGTCCGGACCGCTCCCCGGGCGCACCCTGAGAGCACCACAACAGCACCGGGGCAGCGCCACTTCAGGTTACGAGCGAGGGGAGAAGGTCATGAGCACCATCATCGACGCCGAGGCACTGTTCGTCAGCGTTCTGCAGCCGTCCGACCTGCCCACGCCGGAGGAGGTCCGCGCCGCGATCGCCAGCGCTCTGCGGAGCTGCGGCGGTGCGGACGGATGCGCCGCCCGGCTCGCCGCCGAGTTCGGCGAGCACCCGGAGACGGCGGTCGCCCGAATGCAGTGGGCAATCCAGACTCTCGCGGCCTGAGACGCCTCCGACCGAATCTTCGCGGCTCTGTCTCCCGACCGACCCGTACGCGGCAACGCCGACGCGTGCGGGTCTTTCCGTGTGTCGACGCGGCCTCGCCCACGCCGCACCGAACCCCGGCGGAGGTGGGCTTTACGCTCGTCCTCGACGCCAGTCACCGGATGGATTCAGAAAACCGTCCGTACGTACCGTGACACGAGGTCAGGAGGGTGGCAACGTGGCGGTGAACGCAGGTCGACCGGCGTCCGAACGGCATCCGTCTCGCGATTGGTCCGGAGGCCCGGGGAGGTGCTACACACTGAGGTTTGTTCAGCCGGCCCGCACGCAAAGCCTTCGGCTCGGCGCGCTTCGGACGCTGAACAATTCTCATTGTCACCGCGGGGAGACGCGGCCGTCATCGACGGTGAGCAGGCTGGGGGGTCAGCCCATTCCCGCGGGTACAGGCATGGCCGCGTGTCGGCCGGAAGGACGAGGAGGTGCGGCGCCGATGGTGATCCAAGCGCGCAGCGGATCGCTACGGTCCGTCAACAGGCCCGGTGATTCGCGCGGCGGGCCGCGACGGCTCGTCGGCGGGTCGGCGAGCACGAACGACCGGGCCGTGCTCCGGGCGGGCGTCCGATGATCAGTGGCGGCGGTTTCGACCGCATCCGCGTGCCGGTGTCGGCCGACGCCCTGGCAGCCCGCTCGCCGTTCCCGCCGATCGCGGACTACGGCTTCCTCTCCGACTGCGAAGTCATGGCGCTGGTCGCACCGAGCGGCAACGTCGAGTGGCTCTGCCTGCCGCGGCTGGACTCGCCGAGCGTCTTCGGCGCGGTGCTCGACCGGGACGCCGGCGGTTTCCGGCTCGGGCCGGCCGACAACATGGTGCCGGTCGACCGACGGTACCTGCCCGGCACGATGGTCCTGGAGACCTCCTGGGAGTCCTCCGGCGGCTGGCTGATCGTCCGCGACACGCTGCTGATCGGCCCGTGGCACCACAACGACCACTTCTCGCCCACCCAGCGGCGCGCCCCCACCGACTACGACGCGCAGCACATGCTGCTGCGGACCGTCCGGTGCGTGAAGGGCGAAGTCCAGGTCGTGATGGACTGCGAGCCGATGTTCGACTACGGGCGCTACCAGGCCCGCTGGTCCTACACCGACCGCGGCTACCACCAGGGCATGGCGACCAGCGCCAACGGCGAGGACAGCGCGCCCAAGCTGCGGCTGACCACCGACATGCGGATCGGCTTCGAGGGTGGCCGCGCCACCTCACGGACGCTGCTGAAGGAGGGCGACCAGCGGTTCGCCGTGCTCTCCTGGGCGTCGGTCGAGCCGCCGTACGACGTCGACGACGCGATCGCGCGCCAGACCTGGACCGCACACCACTGGCAGCACTGGCTGGCCCGCGGCTCGTTCCCCGACCACCCGTGGCGTGGTCACCTGCAGCGCAGCGCGCTCACGCTCAAGGGTCTGACCTACGCGTCCAGCGGCGCGCTGGTGGCCGCGGCGACGACGTCGCTGCCGGAGACCCCCCAGGGGGAGCGGAACTGGGACTACCGCTACAGCTGGATCCGCGACTCGACGTTCGCGCTCTGGGGCCTGTACACGCTGGGCTTCGACTGGGAGGCCGACGACTTCTTCAACTTCGTCGCCGACGTCGCGTCCCAGGGCGACCTGCAGGTCATGTACGGAGTGGACGGCGAGCGGGTGCTCACCGAGCACGTGCTCGACCACCTGTCCGGGTACGACGGCGCGCGGCCGGTGCGCATCGGCAACGGCGCGTTCGACCAGCAGCAGCACGACGTCTGGGGCGCCGTGTTGGACTCGATGTACCTGCACACCCGGTCACGCGACCGACTGGACGACCGCACCTGGAAGATCATGCGGCGTCAGGTGGAGAAGGCGATCGAACACTGGCGGGAGCCCGACCGGGGGATCTGGGAGGTCCGCGGCGAGCCCAAGCACTTCACGTCGTCGAAGGTGATGTGCTGGGTCGCGGTCGACCGGGGAGCGCGGCTGGCCCGGCTCCGGCAGGAGTACGAGCTGGCCGACTCGTGGCAGAAGGTCGCCGACGAGATCCACGCCGACATCTGCGAACACGGCGTCGACTCGCGCGGGGTGTTCACCCAGCACTACGACACCGACGCGCTGGACGCATCCGCGCTGATGCTGCCGCTGGTGCGGTTCCTGCCGCCGGACGACCCGCGGATCAAGGCGACGGTGCTGGCTATCGCCGACGAGCTCACCGTCGAGGGCCTCGTGCTGCGCTACAAGGTGGAGGAGACCGACGACGGCCTGCGTGGCGAGGAGGGCACGTTCGCGATCTGCTCGTTCTGGCTAGTGTCGGCGCTCGCCGAGATCGGGGAGCTGGACCGGGCGCGGCAGCTCTGCGGCAAGCTGCTGTCGTTCGCGAGCCCGCTGGGGTTGTACGCGGAGGAACTCGACCCGTACTCGGGCAAGCACCTCGGCAACTTCCCCCAGGCGTTCACGCACCTCGCGCTGATCAACGCGGTGATGCACGTGATCCGCGCAGAACACGGCACTCCCTGAGGGCGGCCCGCCCAGAACGATGCTCCCGAGCGGGCGCGACCACTTGAGTATGCAGTTATACGCGGCGTGGCCGCGCCGGATCGGCAGCGCCGCCCTGGGCGGGCTCCAGGTTCGTAGTCAGGGGACAACACTGCGCGCGCCTGGCGGCGCTTCAACGGCAACTGCATCATGCGGACGCGGGGCAGCGCGCCGCCGCAGCCGGGGGGCGGCGCTGGCCGGCGCCGTCCGCCCGGCCCGCTGACAGTCGCGCGCCAACGCATTTTCGGGAACACCACCTCACGCCGGGCCCCGCGGACACGCTTTTTCGGGAACACCCCCCACCCGCGGCCCTCCACCCCGGAGCTTCCGAAACCACCTCGCGCGGCCCGCACACATGGACTTTCGGGAAGAGCACCTCACGCTGGTCCCGGCGCACACGCTTTTTCGGGGAGATCACCCCAGCCGCGGCCCGCGCACACGCTTTTTCGGGAAGACCACCCCAGCCGCGGCCCGCGCACACGCTTTTTCGGGAAGAGCACCTCACGCTGGGCCTGGCGCACACGCTCTTTCGGGAAGACCATGTCGCCCGGCCCGTGCACGTGGATGTTCGGGAAGAGCACCTCACGCTGGGCCTGGCGCACACGCTCTTTCGGGAAGACCATGTCGCCCGGCCCGCGCACGCGGATTTTCGGGAAGCCCACCTCACTCGGGGGCTCGCGTCCGCGGACTTTCGGGAAGAGCACCTCACGCTGGGCCCCGCGCACGCGGATTTTCGGGAACGCCACCTCGACTGGGCCCGCGCAGGCGGATTTTCGGGAAAACCACCGCCCGTGGGTCTCGCGGATGGGTTCTCCCGCGGGTTGCTGGCAGCGCGGACGAGACGTGCCTTCGCGAAGCACGCACCAGCGCTCGGCCACGGCGCGGAGTGCGGTGACGTTTCTGGTGGTCCGTATCCGAGTAGCTGACGCCTGTCCATGGTTGTCGCCCCTTCCGGGTGGCGCGCACAGTCGTTGTCGCGGATTCCGCGCTATGGCACGGAGAACGCCACATCCACGTCGCCGGGCACCCGGAGGGCGCGACATCCATGGGGTCGGGCACCCGGGAGGCGCGACAACCATGTGGTTGGGACCCGGGAAGGGCGACATCCACATTGCGAGGCACCCCGGGATGGCGACATCCATGCCGCCGGGCACCTGGAAAGCGCGACATTCATGTGGTCGGGCACCCGGAGGGCGCGACATTCATGTGGTCGGGCACCCGGAGGGCGCGACATCCATGGCGCCGGAGGCCCGGGAAGCGCGACATTCATGTGGTCGGCGCACCCGGAGAGCGCGACAACCATTTCGTCGGGTGCCGGCGAGGGCCGGGCCTTCCGTCGGTTATGCCTTGATGCCGCGGAGGATGAGGTCGGGAGCGGCGGCTAGCCAGCGGGTGCGGACCTTTTCGGGGTCGCGGGAGTCGAACGCGTCGATCGCGGCGGCGAGGATCATGCCGTTGATCGAGCGGGCGGTGACCCCGACGTCGAGGTCGGCGCGGAGGAAGCCTTTCGCGACGCCGTTGGCCAGATAGGCCTGGGTGACGCCGCCGAACGTGTTCAGCCCCGCCGTCAGCGCTCGGGTGAAATCCCGATCGACCCCCAGCGCCTCGGCGAAGAAGAAGCGGCCGAGCGCCGGCTCCTCGGTGAACACCGCGAACAGCTTCTCGGCGACCCGCGCGAACTGCGCCCGGCACTCGTCCAGCGTGTCGGCGGCGGCCGCGTTCTCGTCGCGGATCGTGTCGTTGAGCCGCTCCAGCACATGGACGAGCACGTGGCTGACGATGTCTCGCTTGTTCCGGAAGTAGCGGTAGAACGTTCCGTGCCCGATGTTCAGGACGGCGGCGATATCGGCGATGCCGGTGGCGTGGTAACCGCGCTCGGCGAAGATCTCCAGCGCTGCCCCGACGATCTCGTCACGACGCCGTTGGGCAATGGCACCCTGCGCGGCCTCACGGTGTGGCATCGTCTACTCCCATGCGGAATGACACGTCATTCAGCTTAGCGACGAGGCCTCGGCGGAGTCCGGGCGGGTCGCGGCTGCCGCTCGGGGTGCGCACCGCGCTGGGGCTGGCCTGGCCCGGACCGGACCCGCGAGCGCTGCGCGCGGCGGTGGCCGGTCGGACCGTGCTGGTCACCGGGGCTTCGTCGGGGATCGGGGAGGCCACCGCCCGGCAGGTGGCCGCCGCCGGGGGCACCGTGCTGCTGGTCGCGCGCACCGCGGAGCGGCTCGCGGCGGTCCGGGCCGAGATCGAGGCGGTCGGCGGCGCAGCGTTCGACCATCCCGCCGATCTGTCCGACCCGGACGCGATCGAGGCCCTGGTCGACGAGATCCTCGCGCGCCACGGCGGCGTGGACGTCGTGGTGAACAACGCCGGGCGGTCGATCCGCCGCCCGGTCGACGCCGCCTACCAGCGTTTCCACGACTACACCCGGACGATCGACGTCAACTATCTGGGGCCGGTGCGGCTGCTGCTCGGGCTGCTGCCCGGGATGCGCGCGCGGGGACGCGGCCACCTGGTGAACATCTCGACGGTCGGCGTCGACCTGCCGCCGCCGCAGTGGACGGCGTACCTGGCGTCCAAATCGGCGTTCGAAGCGTGGGTCCGGGCCGCCGCGCCGGAGCTGCGGGCCGACGGCGTCCGGACGACCTCGATCCACTTTCCGCTGGTGCACACCGCGATGAGCGCGCCGACCGCGGAGTTCTCGCGGCTGCCGGGCATGTCGGCGGACGAGGCCGGGGCCGTGGTGTGCCGAGCGCTCGCGTACCGGCCGCGCCTGGTGAGCCCGTGGTGGGCGCGGGTCGGCGGCCTGATCGGCGACGCGCTGCCCGCCCCGCTGGACGCCGCCCTCACGCGGTACCACCGCACCACGCGATCCGCAGCCACGGCCCACGACGCCGCGACCGCCGGGGACGAGGCCGCGACCGCCGGGGACGAGGCCGCGACCGCCGCGGACGAGGCGGGGGCCGCGCGATGAGGGGCGGAGCCGCGCGGCGGCGGGCGGCCGGGCGTGGTGGCCGCGGGCCGGTGGGCTTCGTGGCGCAGACCGCCCGCACGCTGGTGCGCACCGGCATCGTCGGCCCGATGCGGCCGCGGGTGCTCGGGGACGTCGTCCGCACCGCGTACCGGTACGGGCCGGCCCTGCCGACGATGCTCGGCATCGCCGCCGCCCGCTACCCCGACCGGCCGGCCGTGATCGACGACCACGAGGTCGTCACCTACGCCGAACTGCGTCGCCGCGCGGACACCGCCGCCGCCTTCCTCCACCACCACGGCCGGCTGCGGCGGGGTTCGAAGCTCGGCATCCTCTGTCGCAACCACGCCGGTTTCGCGACGGCGACGCTGGGGGGCGCGGCGATCGGCGCCGACCTGGTGTTCCTCAACACCGAGTTCGCTGGGCCCCAACTGGCCGAGGTGCTCGCCCGGGAACGCGTCGCGGCGCTCTTCCAGGACAGCGAGTTCGACGAGGCGGTCGACCGGGCCGGGTTCGCCGGCCCGCGCGTCGCCGCGGATCTGCCTCTGCGCGAGGACGGCGGCACGCCGGCCGCGCCCGCGGTCCGCGGAGCGAGCCGGATCGTGATGCTGACCTCGGGCACCACCGGCACCCCGAAGGGCGCCCCGCGCGACGTGCGCCCGCTCGCACTGGCGGTTCCGGCGATCGGCATGGTGGACGCGATGGGCCTGCGGTCCGGCGACCCGCTGGTCGTCCTGCCGCCGCTCTTCCACGGGTTCGGGCTCGCCTACTGGACGCTCGCACTGGCCCTGGGCAGCCCGATCGTGATCCGCCGCCGGTTCGAACCGGAGGTGGCGTGGCAGCTGGTCTCCCAGCATCGGGCCGCCGCGCTGTTCGGCGTCCCGGTGATGCTGCAGCGCATGCTCACGGTGCCGCGGGAGCTCCGGCGCGAGTGCGACACGACGAGCCTCAAGGCGATCGGTGTCGCCGGGGCGCCGCTGGGGCCCGCGCTCGCCGACCGCCTCCTCGACGAGTTCGGCGACGTCGTGTTCAACCTGTACGGCTCGACCGAGACCGGTTGGTCCACGTTCGCGACCCCTGCGGATCTGCGGGCGGCGCCCGGCACGATCGGGCCGCCCGCGCAGGGCGTCACCGTGCGGGTGCTCGACCCGAACGGTCGCCGCCTGCCGCCCGGAGAGACCGGCACCCTGCACGTCGGCAGCCGGATGACGTTCTCCGGCTACAGCGGCGGCGGCGGAAAGGCCGTCGTGGACGGGTTGATGAACACCGGCGATCTGGGGCACGTCGACGAGGCCGGTCGTCTGTTCGTGGACGGTCGGGAGGACGACATGATCGTCTCCGGCGGCGAGAACGTGTTCCCGCAGGAGGTCGAGGAGCTGCTCGCCCGGCACGAGGCCGTCGCCGACGTCGCGGTGTTCGGCGTCCCGGACGACGAGTTCGGGCAGCGGCTGGCCGCCCACGTCGTGCCGGTCGACGGGGCCACCGTGACCGCGGACGAGCTGCGCGCGCACGTCCGGGCGAACTTGGCCCGGTACAAGGTTCCGCGGGATGTCGTGTTCACCGACGACCTTCCTCGCAACGCCACCGGCAAGGTGCTCACCCGGCAGCTCAAGTCCTAGGGCAGGGAGGCCCCATGGTCGAGGTCGATGTTTTCTGGGCGTACGGGATCGGGGCGGGCTTCGCGCTCGCCGCGGCCGCCCAACTCCGCGCAGGTACCGCGACGGCCGACCTCGCGGCCGCGGCAACGCGCGCGCCCGAAGCCGGGCCGCCCGAGTCCGGCGCCGCCGACGGTTCCGCTCCCCAAAGCCCGCGCACCGGCGCCGCCGCGACTCGC
>NZ_BAAAYN010000077.1 GCF_039536245.1 Cryptosporangium minutisporangium
GCGCATTGCCTTGCGCCAATGGGCCCGACACGCGCTCCTTTCATTCCTTTCGGTAATTCCCCAATCGATTCACCGAAGGTGGATCTTGCATTCCGCCCGTCACAGTTCTGGCTGATCCGGCGGGACGCCACGTTGGAGCGTCTGGGCGCGTCCAACCACCCTGGCTGGCGCCGGGCGGCGGCAGCGGGGCCTGCACGTCATCGACCGTTTGCCTGGTGAGGGTGGGAATCGCAAGGCGCGGTCAGAGCCCGGTGCAGTTCCTCGGAGGTCAGCATGCTCTCGTGATCGCCGGGGACAACGGTGACGGTCAGGGCCGCAGCGTGGGAACGCCAGGATTCGCCGGCGTTCTCGCTGCCGGGTGTGACGGCCTGAGGCAGACACAGCCTAAGATGCGGCAGCTGCCCCGTCGGTCGCCAGCTGTCCATCGCTGCGTGATCGCCGAGCCGCATCAGCATCTGCCCGAGCAGCGGGTAGTCGGAGCTGCCGGGTCCTGCCAGCCCGAGGCGGGCGACGAGCGCCGCCGCGCGTTCCGGGATCCCCAACTGCTCGGTCGCGGCGAGGGCCTCGACGACGATGGATCTCGTCTGGTGCGGGCAGGCGTTGTGGATGTGGGTGATCAGGATGTCGTGGGAGTTCGTGGGCGTTTCGGCTCGTGGTGGGTCCAGGAGGATCACGTCGTCGATGCGGTCGCCCTCGCCGTCGGCGTGCGCTTGGAGGGCGATCTCGTAGGCCAGTGGCCCGCCGAGGCACCAGCCGGCCAGGGTGTATCGGCCGGTCGGGTGAGCGGCCCGGATCCGCGCGAGGTAGCTGCGGGCCAGTGCCTGCATCGCGGTGTCGTCGCAGGTTCGGTCACGGGGGATGCCGTAGCAGTCCCAGTTGGGGCCGAGACCGGCGACCAGGGGCTTGTACCAGTCGAGCAGGCCACCGACGGGGTGGATCAGGATCAGGATGCGTGCTGGATCGGCGAGCGGGGCGGCGGTGAGCGGGACGAGCCGGGCGGCGGTTTCAAGCTCGGTGGAGAACCGGTCGNATCGAGGGCGGGGGCGACGGTGAGGTCGACGGGTGTCGGCAGAACGTTGCGGTCGCCGATCGTCGCGTTGTCAGGCCCTGGGGCCGTTTGCAGGATTCGATCGGCGCCGTCGGCCGGTTGGCCGAGGTAGTTGAAGGTGATCTG
>NZ_BAAAYN010000078.1 GCF_039536245.1 Cryptosporangium minutisporangium
CAGGCTCAGGGGTCAAGGCCCGAGATCATTCCGTTCGCGCGCGTGTACTGCCGCAGCGGGCGCCGGCTCGATCCGGTTCGTGGTTAGCCGCTTCCCGGACTGACCACGGCGAGCAAGAGCGGCAGTCAGCCCGCCGATGCAGACTCGTGTCCCCTGCTCTATGCCGCCACGACACGCAGCGTGTGCTCCTCGACAGGATCGGCGGTTACCTGATAGCCAGCGGCGGTAAGCGCCTCGAGGTAGCGACGGACCTGTTCGTCTGGATCAAGGCCCTCAGGTTCCGCTTCGGCGGTATAGAACGAGACCTCGACAAAAGCGCCGCCGTGCTCGGCCGGCCAGTCCCTGGCCACGACGCTGAATCCGTCCTCCCAGCAACTGGACTCTGGGCATCCGGCCCGCAATAAAATGTTGAAGATGTCGTCCGCCTGGGTGGCCGGGTTCGGGATGGCGAGAGTCAGCGGCGCCAATGGGTCGCGTACCAAGGAACGCCCTGCCTCGATCGCTTCCAGCATCGCCGTGCGGTTCAGGTGGCGGAACTCAGGATCGAGCACCCGCAGCGCCTTGAGCGAGTCGGTACCCAACCCTCCAATGTCGGCGCCGGTCAGGTCGCTCACCCTGCCCCACCAGCCGCCGACGGCAGTCGCCGCGGCCGGGCCAGCGACCTGGAGGAAGCTGCCCGCCACCACCAGATCGGCGGACACCGCGCCGTGCAGTCTGATCAGGTGTTGCTCGGTAACGATCACCTGCGCCCGGGTGTCGCCGGTGACCTCGATGTACCCGTGGTTGTAGTAACCCAGGAGCGTCTGGGCCGCCAACAGGTCTCCCTCGATCCTGACCTGACTGCCGCCGAGGCCCAGATCCTTCGCCCGAAGGTCACCTCGGACCAGCAGAAAAGGTCCGAAGTCGGATTCCCAGTTGAGCACCGATCCCTCGACATCGAGGTTGCCGTCGACGATGACGCCCGACAACGCGTCCTCTCCCGTCTTCGGCAGTTCCAGCCATTTGTCGAGGCTGTGGAAGTCCAGCGGCAGGCTCGCGAGCGCGGTGTCGCCAACGAAACAAACGACCTCGTCGTCACCGTTCGCGTGATCCAGATCGAAGTGGCGCGACACCCCGTAACGCGCATCGGCCTGGGCCACCGAGATGATCCGCACGTCGCCCACGATCCCGAACCTACCTGCACGCGTTGGGGGTGCGCGGCCGACGGACTACGTCCCGCCTCGAAGAGCACCCAGGCGTCCTCGACGACTCAGCACTGCTCAACCGAACTGATCATCTGGCGAGCGTCGCAGACCGCGCAGGCAGACATCCGCTCATCGGCTACCGGACGCCGCTGGGCCCGACTACGCGTCACATCGCGTAGTCGGTGACCTCGCGTGAGGCAGTCGTCTCGTCGGCCGAGCGGAAGGGCCGGCGACCGTCATCGTTCGGAAGAGCGGTTCCAAGATCCGGCATGTCCGCGAGGTTAACCCTCGAACTTCGTAGCATTCCGCGAGTTTCCGGCTCCGAACGACCCGAGGAGTGTCCGCTCTTGCCGCGCAGCGGGCTGGCGCAGTGGGTGACTCAGACGTCGGAGAGCGGATCGCCCCGGTGGGTAAGGCTGCCGTCGACGCCCGGCCGCTGGCCTCCATTGATCTGCCGTGTACGGAATCCACGGCTGCAGGACGGGCACCGCAGCGGCTCCGCAGCGTCGAATTCGCAGCCGGGTATGGGCTCCAACGGGAACGTCAGGTGCACGATCGCCGTGATACCGCGACAAGCGTCGGTCGGCTGCTTCGCCATGCGCCGGAAAGAAGAACTGTGGTCCTGCACTGCACCCTGCGCGCGGCGAGGTGGCCGCATGGTCCGAAGTGCCGGGCGCGTGGACTAGACGAAGGCGGCGCCGGAGTCTTACCAGCGTTCAGACTGGGAGTCCGGGAGGTCGCGTGGAAGCAGGCTCAGTGCCATGGTGAGGAGTTCAGCCTGATCGTTGTGGTGTTCAGTACTGCCTATGGCCGCGTTGCGGATTCGCTCCGTCGTCCTCACTACCCAGTGCGCCGGTAGGCGGTGCCAGTCGCCGGCCAGTTGACGCAGGTAGATCTCACGAAACCGTCGTAGCGTTTCCCCGTCGCCAGGTGCGAAGCCGTCGACGACCCAGTTGAGGCAGGTCTGATGGGCGCTCGCCAGGTCCTCCATGTCGCATTCACGCGAAGCCACCAGCCAGAGCTCGATCAGTGCGTTGGCCGCCGTCGACGGCCGGTTTTGCCCGCCGAAGTCGTACACCGTGGTCAGCGTTTGAGGGAATTCGGCTTCGAGTGGCTCGCTGGCCTGGTTGAAGACGTCATCGTCCGGATCGCAGATCAAGTGGGCCTGGCGCCGGAGCTCTCGGCTGCTCTGAGTTGTCCAGCCTGACCAATCACCTTCTCCGGTAACCCGGTAGGGGTGTCCCGGCTGATAGCCGGCGGTCCAGTAGAGATCGACCGGTCCGAGCGGCGGGCTCTCGTCCCGATTAATCCGGAATGCCAGTTCTCGGCGGCCGTCGGCCCAGCGGCGTTCGGCGGCTATCGCGTAGACGAATGCCCCCCATCCCTCGACCGGTAGCTGGGAACGCAGCAGCAGCGCGAAGGCCCGCCAGTCGACCACCGGGTCGGTGGATGCCGGGAACAGCTCGGTCGAGGTCACTTCACCGCCAACCAATACGAGCAGGAAGAGCAGGTTCGCCGCGTACGCCGCGTGCCGGGCCGGAACCCCCGCCCGCCCCGGCGCGTAGCTCTCATACCGGTTGTCCCGGCGGGGCTCCATCGCCTCCCGGAAGAGGCTGAGTAGTACCGTCCTGAGAATCGGTTCCCGGCCCTGCAAGACCGATTCGAGGCGGTCGGCGAGAAACACCATGACGGTGTTCCGCATGGTCAGCGGCGTCTGGGACAGCACGGCGTGCAGAAAAGTGTCGTCGGCTGGCGCCGGGCGGTCGCGGGCAGCGGCGAACTCCGCCGCCGCCACCAGCTCCTCTAGTTCCCGGACCACCATCCGTGCGACCAGGTATTCGCCGAAGGTCGCGTGGAGGAATTCATAGGTGTGCAGTTGCTCCTCGTGCCGGGTGGCCCTCGCTTCGTGCATGAAGAAGAATCGGCCGAGGACAATCTGCGCCGCGCTCAGCTTGGCACGGAGGTCGGTCTTGTCGGCCTGAGTGCGGGGACCGAGCAACGCAGCCAGGTCGGCGTCGAGCTCGGTCTCGGTCGCCCACTGCCGGTCTCGGTTGAACATCGCGAACGCCGCCACCGAGAGTTGCCGCAGCTCGCGCTCCATCTCCCGGACGAGATCGCGCTCCGGGAGCCCGGGCGCGGCCTTCGCGACCTCCCGCTCGACAAACCGGCCCAGCAGACGCTCGTAGAGTTCGGCCTGATTGAGGTCGGCGTTCTCACGCTGCAGCGCGTTGCTGTTCGCGTCGTAGAGGGCCAGCAGGAGCAGCAGCAGCGGCTGCGACGCCAACTCGCCGTATGCAAGCAGGGTCGTGGTGGTCAGCGGAGACAATTGGCGATTGGCCAACGAGTCGGCGTTCGCTTCGTTCCAGGCTGTCAACCACTGAGCGATCTGCGGTTCGGTGAACGGCTCGAGCCGGAGCACGAGCATGCCCGGCACCGGTCGCACGCGATCCGCGACCGCCGTGCGGCTGGTCACCAGCACCGCAACCGGTCGGCCCTGTTCGGCCTCCCGGCGTTGGAAGGCCTCGACCCGGTTCAGGTAGTCGGTATGCGCGACTTCAGTGGCCTGCAACAGTTCGTCGAAGCCATCGAGCAGGACGACGCGTAACGTTTCCGGCGCGCTGCGGGCCAACACCGGCCAGGTGACCGTCTCCCCGGTCGCCGTCCGGACGGCCGCCTCGATCTGAGTTTGCAGGTCCACGTCGACCGGTACCTCCCGCAACGGCACACGGACGACGAGGAACTGGTCGGAGGGTAGGCGGGCGGCCAGCATCTGGGTCAGAACCGACTTGCCCGAGCCGGGCTGACCCAACACGATCAGCGGCGCCTCACCGGCCTGCGGTGCGGTGAGGTGGCCCAGCAGGAAGCCTTCAAGGTCGTCATGGACCGGTCGCTCGGCCCACCAGGACTCCTCCGACATTGGTTCGCCGGCGCCCGCAGTGGCGACCCGGTAGGCGGGATTCACATAGGCCGCGCCCAGGGAGGGAAATCGGAGCCCGACAGGGAGGTCCGACGCGGTGAGCACGGGTCGGGCCACAACTGCTCGGTAAGCACGGTTGAGTGCCGACCGCCGCTCATCCAGGGCGCCGGGATCAGGCAGCAACTCGCGCAGGATCCGTTCTAGGTCGGCCAGACCCGACCGCAACTGGTCCCTCGTCGCGCGGTGATCGGTCAGGTTCGCCCAGAATGCCACCTCGGGGAACTCGCCGGCCATCCGACGGAAAAGCTCCTCGTAGCCGACGACCGCCCGCTGCGGTACTCGCGTCCGCAGTGTCTCGGCGAGCTGACCCTGCTTCGTCTCGTCTAGCGCGTCCCACTCGGCCAGGCCGGTAAGAAAAGCTGTCAGCTCCTCACCTAGGTGGGCGTAGAACCCCCGGATGGCCTCCAGCGTCTCCTCGTAGGGGAACTGTGGGGCCGGCATCGGAGCCGATGTCCAGAGCAGCACATGCTCCAAGCGACGCAGCCGACTCACCGGCGTGATCTCGTCAGCCACCAGTCCGACCTGCTCCGCGCCGGTCAGCTGCACCCGCATCGGCAAGTCTGCCGCCGCCACCGCCTCGAAGAACGCGCTCAGCACAAGCACCGAGTGCGCGGCGGCCAGCCGCTCCGTACGCCCCAACCGGCCCAGGCCGCTCATCCGATCGCGCAAGCCCGCGACCAGCTCACCACCCAACCTGGCAAGCTCGCTCTTCGCATCGAACAGCGACAGCGCCAGTGCGCTGCCACCAGCCGTCGCCGCAAGCAGGACACCGCCGGTCAACCGGTCCAGAGCGGACACCACCCGGTCATCGGGTCCGCCCAGTAGTCGCACCGCGTCCGTGTAGCTCAGCCCCAACGGACCTCCCCAAAGAGCGTCCGACCAGGGTAGCGAGCCCACCACTCCGCAACGCATCCATCTGCGTCACCCATCTGCGGCGAGCCGACCCGCGAGCCCTCGATGGCCCCCGGGCCGGCGTCGGGGCGCGGGAGTTGGGGACGCCGAGGCGCGGCGTCGTTGACCGCGCGGATCGTCTGCTCGAGCCCCGCCGCGTCGACGGATACCTCGACGTCCTTGGGGAGGCCATGGCGGAGCTGGCGCCCTCGATCGCCGCCCGCATCACATGACGCGAATCGGCGGAGCGCTGATGCCGTCAGATGCAGTCCGGAATCCTCCGTTTTTCGGCGACCGTGATAGCCGGTGGCCCCACTCGTGACGGACGGTGGCAGCAGTGCGGTGCGGTCGAGGGGTGTCGGTGAGGCGGGAGCCGGATTCGGCCGGGTCGGGGCCCGAACTAGGCAGCTCGTTCGCCGATCTGTGTACGTCGGGGCGTTTGTCGTGGGCTCCCGGGAGGACGGAACGTTGATAGAGGTCCAAGTTGAGTTACGGGGCGGCCCTGCCGGCTACACGACCGTGCTGGCCTACCGCGACAACCGTCACCAACTCCCCTCGACGGTCGAAGTCCTCGTAACCGGCGGCATCCTCGACTACAAGCTAACCAGCGCGGTCACCGATCCGGACGGTCGTCCGATCTACCGGTGCCCGACGAACTGGCGGCTGGCTGTCCGACCGGCGCACCCAGCCAGAACGGAACCGAGCCCGGCGGCTGCGGTGACGGTGTCGACGAAGGAGGTCGACCGCCTGGACGCGCTGCTGGCTGAACTCGACGCCAATGATGCGCGTCGCCACGCCGAGCGGGGGGATCCGTTCGCGCATCCGTCCAGAGGCGCGACGCGCAAATAGCTTCCCCAAGGCGACCTGATGTGGCCGGTGCCGACGGCCAGCGGCTGCCCGCACTCGCGAAGCTGACCCTGATACGAGATGGGTCGGAGAGTCCGACACGAATTCAGTGGTAATTTTCCCAGTTGAACGACGGCGAAGATATGAGCGTCACCTGGTGGCCAGCCGGCAAGCCCTGGAACGGCAGTTGGCCGAACGACTGCCCGCCGATCGACAAAGCAACGAGGTGCAGGGAATCCAGCGACGGACTGCTGATTCCGAGTGCCGGAGGCGACACAACAGCCTCACATGGAGCACGAGCAGCTGAGAGCCCCGACGCCCGACCACGGCTCTGTTCTTGCCGCCCACAGACGGCCTCTCATGAAGCCGCGTGGAGTGCGGAGCGCTCCTCTGTAGCTGTCGATCCGCTGTGTGTCGGGGGTTGACAGTCGGCCTGCAGGCCGATCCGATGGCCGCGTGAAAGCCGTCACCTACACGCGTTATGGAGGGCCGGAGGTTCTGCGCGTGGCGGACGTGCCCACACCGGCCCCGGGTGCTCGGGAGGTCCTGATCAGGGTGCGGGCGGCCGAGGCGACCAAGTCCGACTGCGAGTTCAGGAGTTTCCGACACGCGGTGAAGTGGACCTGGCTTCCACTGCGGATCGCGGTCGGAGTCACCGGGCCGAGGCGTTCCGTTCTGGGCATGTACTTCGCCGGTGAGGTGGTGTCCGTGGGCGGGCGAGTCACCTGCTTTGCACCGGGTGACCAGGTCTACGGCTGCACCGGCCTTCGTCTGGGTGCCTACGGTGAATACGTCGTCCTCCCGGAGCGTGCCGCCATCGGACCCAAGCCGCGCGCCATGACGTTCGCCGAAGCAGCCGCCGTCCCGCTCGGCGGACTCAACGCACTGCACTTCCTGCAGCGCGCGGGGATCAAACCGGGTGAGCAGGTGCTGGTCAACGGGGCGGGCGGCAGTATCGGCGCCCACGCCGTCCAGATCGCCCACTCGATGGGTGCGCAGGTCACCGCGGTCGACCACAGGTTGAAACAGGAACTTGTCCGACGCCTCGGGGCCAGCGACTTCGTGGACTACACCATCGAGGATGTGACGAGGACCGGCCGCAGGTTCGACGTCATCTTCGACATGGTCGCCGGGAGTCCGTATCGCTCACTCGTCGGCATGCTCCAACCGGGCGGGCGCTATCTCCACGGCAACCCCCGCCTGTCGGTGCTGCTCCGCTCCGCGCTGACCACCCGGTTCACCGACAAGACCGTCACCGTGGCCTTCGCCTCGGAAACGAGAGAAGCCCTGGCACGGCTGACGGAGATGATCGAAGCGGGCAAGATCCAGTCGATCGTCGACCGGATCTACCCGATGGCAGAGGTGGCCGACGCCCACCGCCGGGTCGAGGCCGAGCAGCGCCTGGGAGCGGTCGTGATCACCATCGACGAGCCGTCCGGGCCGCCCGCCGAGGGGTTCGGGCATCTGGAGCATTCTTGATGGCCGCTCGGCGCGCGCCGCGTCCTGTCCTGCCGCCGAGCGGGTCGTCCGGCCGGCCGCCAGCCGCACACCGACCTTACTATCGCGCGCCATTACTGCTGGCTGCTCAGGGCTGGCGGCCGTGGCGGATACCAACACACCCGCGGACGTGCTGGTCGCGCTGGCCGAGGACGCGTCGCCGAACGTCCGGCGCGCCCTGGCTCGTCGCCATCCGGCCCCGCCCGAGGCACTTCGAGCGCTGGTGCGCGACGTGGACTGGAAGGTCAGGGACGCCCTGGCCGAGAACAATGGATGCCCACCGGACGCCTTGCTCGAACTGATCGATGACCCGCGCTGGTCGGTCCGCGCCTCGGTGCCCTTCAACCCTCGCGCCGACGATCGAGTCCGAGCCGCCGTTCTTCGCTCGGCCGACGAAACCCTCCGCTATCTGCTCGTTTACGCCCGCTCGCTGGACTCCGCGTCACGAGCGGTGATGGCGGCGGATCCTTCACCGAAGGTCCGCGGAGCGGTCGCGCAGTCGACAGAAGATCCTGACCTGCTGGACGCTCTGATCGACTGGGTCCGGCTGACCGTCCACGACCGCACCGGCGCGCTTGTCACCGACGGCGGACCCTGGGAAACCCGGCCGCACCTACGCGACTGGCGACGCGACGCCAAGACGCTGACGTGGCTCTCTCCGACGGAGGTCCGTACCGAAACGTATCCGTCGATGACCGCGGAAGCCTGGGAAGTCCAGGCAAGCCACACGTGGCTATGACGTAAGACCATTCGCGAACACGACGGCGCTGTCGTGGTGACCGTGGCAGGCGGTGTTGCGGGCCGGGCGGAAGCGCATGCGCCAGCGGCCGACGTTGATGCTCGCGAACCGTGCCCGCAGGCACAGGCTTCTACTGACCCCACCGTCAGACGATGCCCCAGTTTGCTTCTTCGAGTGCGAACGCGACGCACAGCAACGTCGCTTCGTCGCCGATCTTGCCGGAGAGATGCGCGCCGATCGGAACCCCTTCGATACTCATGCCGGCTGGGACGGCGATGGCGGGCCCGCCGCTCACATTGTTCAGCGGTGTGAAGGCGACGTAATTCGTCAGTCGCTTCATCAGCTGGTCGAACGGCTGCTGAGGGCTCAGGTATCCGATCTTCGGCGGGACGTGCGCGAGCACCGGGGACAAGATCAGATCGTGGCGCCCGAAAGCGGCCTGGTAGATCGCCTCGGTCTTCTTGAGGCGGCGCAGGGCTCCGGGTGCGTCGAGCAGGTGCCGCTGGAATTGGCTGCGTAGGCCGAGGGTGAGTCCGTCGGCGCGCGTGGCGTCGAATCGCCGGTCGATCAGCAGGCGGCCCGTCCGGGTAGCGAGGAAGGCCAACATGCCCCAGTACGTCACGAAGTCGGCAGCGAATTGCTCGTCGACCGGCACGGTGGCCGGTTCGACGTGGTGCCCCATCGCTTCGAGGGCTTTGGCGGTTCGCTCGATGGCGGTGCGTGTCTGGTCGTCGGTCTCAGCGCCGGCAGGGGAGTCGATCACCAGCCCGATCCGGAGCGGTGTGGTGGCCGGCCCTTCGACTCGGCCGATCGGCCGCATCCGGCGTGCCGGGGCGAATCGTTCGGCGGCGGCGAGGTAGGCGGCGGTGTCACGCACGCTGCGCGTGATGACCCCCTCGCCGACTACGTTGATCGGCGCGGACTTGGCTTGTGGACCGTCGGCGAAGCGTCCTCGGCTGGGTTTGAGACCGACGAGTCCGTTGCACGAGGCGGGAATTCGGATCGAGCCGCCACCGTCGTTGGCGTGCGCCACCGGCACCGCGCCGGCCGCGACCAGGACACCGCTGCCTCCGGACGAGGCGCCGGGTGTGTACTCGAGGTTCCACGGATTGCGCACCGGTTCCTCGTAGCGATACTCGGTCGCGGCATTGAAGCCGAATTCGGGTAACCGGCTCTTGCCGAGCGCGACCATGCCGCTGGAAAGGTACTGAGTGGTCACCGGGGAGTCCTGCTTGGCGGCCTTGGCGACGTAGCAGGCGCTGCCGTGATTCGTCGGCAGCCCGATCACGTCGGTGTTGTCCTTGATGAAGGTCGGAACCCCGGCCAGCGGCGCGTCGATGTCGATCGACGCCGCGCGGGCCCGCCCGTAGGCCCGGACCTGCACCGCGTGCAGAATCGGATCGACTGCCTCGACCCGTGCGATCGCGGCCTCGATCACTTCAGTGGAACTGAGGTCACCGGACCGGACGAGGGCGGCCAGCGCGACCCCGTCATGTTCGCCCATCGCGTCGTCGCGGTAGGTATGGACCTGGGGCTTCATCGACTTCCACGGCGCTGCGCTCATGAGCGGGAGGGTATGACAAAACCAACGATCATTGGAAAGGTCTTCGGTCGTCCGGCCGGCTCGCGGCCGACACCGTTGTCTCCGGCCCTGGTCGTGGCTACCTCGGTTCCGGGCCGGTGCCGGTGCGGATCGCCAGCCGATCGAGGTAGCCGACCTGAGCGGTCACGACCACAGCGAACAGGACGAGGAGCAGCGGTAGCGGCAGGATCAAGTCGAATCCCACGAGCAACTCCGCCTTCTGGCCCAGCTCCGCGGTCGTGGCCGCGAGTGTTGGCGCCGTCAGCTGCGTCGACAGGGCGTCGCCGACCATCGCGGGCCAGAGCAAGTCCTGAGCGCCCAGTACCCAGTGCACCCCGACGGCGATCCCGACCAGCGGCAGCGCCGACCGCACCGGGGCGGTTCGGGCACTCCGCCCGGAGAAGAACAGCGTGAACACCACCAGCGCTGGGATCGACAGCCAGACCGGCGGGACCAGGCCGAACCACGTGCCGATCTGATCGGCGCCCTCGGCCCGGTCCCGGTGCGCGAACACCAGCGGCCCCACACCGACGAACAGCCAGGGGGCGAATACCAGCAGCAGCCGAGGGCTCCGCTCGCCGCTCGGGCGCAGAACGCCGAGCGCGAACCCCCCGACGGCCGCCACCAGCACACTCACCACGGCGGAGAGCAGTGGCGGCAACCAGGTGTTCACCAGGATCTCGGCGGCGGACAAGTTCCCGATGCCCCCGTCGTCGCCGAGCGTTCGCAACCAAGGCAGACCGGTCGCCACGGCCACCGCCGCTAGCACCGGCAGAGTCAACGGCAGCGCGAGCCACCCGTCGGGCTGTTGCGGACCGGGCTGCGACCGCGGGGCGAACTCGATCCGGGTGCGAGATCTGAGCAGCAGTCGGGTCGCGAGCAGCCCGAGCGCCGTGAGCGGGAGGAGCAGAAGGAGGGCGACCTTCGGTTGGATGTGCGGCTCGGCATCGATCGCGGCGCTCAGCAGGCTTCCCGGGCCGAGTTGAGGGTTTTCCGGGTCGGGTGGAGGGCGAGGGGTGACAGCCCAAACCAGGTAGGGAGCGTTGAAGCTCTGGATCGCTGCCGCCACCACGGCGAGCGTCAGCACTCCGCCGACGACGTACGCCGGGCGGTCCCACCGACGTGGGGGGTCTACGTCCTCCTTGGTCTCCCGGAACGCCGCGAGGTAGAACGTGACCGCGACGGCGAGGACCACCCCGGCCGAGCATGCCGCGGCCGTGAGGTAAAGCGACGGTTCTCGGTCGGTGGCCGCGAATGCCCACGCGAGCAGATACGCGACCGGGGCGTAACCGGCCAGCGGTACTGAGATCAGCACCCGCGTGAGCAGCCGGCCACCCCGCCCGGCTGCCTGCGCCGCGAACGCCAGCAGCGGCGCGACCAGCAAGGTCAGAACGAGCGGCGTCGCGGCGAGCAGCAGCGCACGTCCGAGGTTCTCCGAGTAGGACAAGCTGAGGGTGTATTCCAGTTTGTCCGGATTCAGCCGATCCGTGGGTGGATCGGGTTCGCTGTAGGGAAAGTTGTCCCCGCGCATCGTGAGGTTGCCGATCGTCGTCAGGGTCGGGAGGACGTACGTCCAGATCAGCGCGACGAATGCCGGAACCAGCAGCAACCAGCCGAGACGCTTTCGGCTCACCGTCCACACGCTAGCGGCGGCGCCGCCGCTACGTTCGGAGATCCGTGAAGGGAAGGCGTCCGCCGTGCTCGCCGGCCCGGCAGTGTCCCGGCGGGCACCACCCAACAGCGCGACCGGCCGTTTGGGTGCCTGAAACTTGGTCGCGCGTGGAGACGACGGGCACCTATCGTGCTGTCCAGTGCTACTTCGGCACTACAGCCGAAACGTAACGCACACCGGGAGATCGAGATGGGCCGCAACAAGAAGTTCGAGGCGTCCTTTTGAGCCGAGCAGCAAGCGCCGTCGGGGGTTCCCTCTAGCGAGACCCAGGTCAAGAGGGGCGACCGCATCGTCGGGCAGGACACAGAACTCGTGGAGAAGCTCGGTGGTAAGGATCTTTGCCCCATGCGGGTCCGGGCGGCGGTTTCCGTCGTTGCTGCCGACCCGGCGGTCGGTATGACGACACGAACGGTCACTACTACGTCCGCGCCTGACCGAGTTAGGTCTCATCGAGCGGTCACATCTCGAAGAGCGTTTCGGTCTGCGGCGGATCGAGGACCCGGCGAAGGTCGCTGACGGTGCGGCGCCATGCCGCGCCACCGTCCTTTCAACTGCGGCCAGCCAGGAGGCACGGTGACCAGCCGGTCCAGCGCATGCAGGGCTAGCCCTCGGAGGCCAGCCGGGAAAGCCGGCATAGGCGTTGCGGGCCCCGGCTGTCCGTCCGGGCATTGCGCTGCGACCAACGCGGCGGCCGCCACGGCTCGCGGGGCATCAACGAAGGACAGGTCATCGGTGAGGCTGCTCATGGCAACGCGCTCGAGCGCAGCGCCGACCATCTCAATACGCGCCTCGTCGACGACGAGATACTTGGGCGTGGCCAAGGAACCGAGCAAGCAGAGCCCAGACGGGCAGAGCCCAGGACCCGCGAGGACTTCCCGGCTCCGTCTCGGGCAGTCCGGCCAACTGATCGAGGGCAAGGCGGTACGCTGGTGGCGGGTTGAGCGCAATCTGCCACTACCCTCCCTCATGACCCTGCTGGACACGGCCCACACGGTGGTCCGACGCGATGGGGCTGGCGCTGTAGAGACGCTCGACGCCGACCAACGCGAGGCGGCACGCACATGGCTTCCTGATCGACTGCAGCAACCAGGAACTGGTCTGAGCGACGAGCTGACCTACTCCGCGGAGCGGTATACCGATGAGCAGGGAAGCACCCTTATCCTTCTGCAAGGAAACTGCTGAAGACTCAGTCCTGATTGTGTTCGACGACAAGTGCCTCGTGACAATCGGAGCTCTATACCTCGGTCAGGCCAACGACGTAGCCCACGAACTGGAGATCTTCTCGATCCGGGTCGTGCGACGCGCTCGCACGGCTTGCGAAATTGACCGGCCGGAGCTTCCCACCGGCCGAGCCGGTGATCGGCGTGGCCTCGACCTGGACGCGGGCTTCAGTCGGTGGCGAACTGCTCCCGGCGTACTACTGCAGCTTCCGCGCCGCTCAGCCACTTCAGTCGCAGGTAGCGACCCCGATACGCGAACCGGTTCCGGCTCCAATTGGCGAGCTCTTCATCCAGACGCTCTCGACCAATGACACCGTCGTCGACGAGCGCTCCGTCAGCCACCCACATCCACACGACCAGTTCCCGCGGATCCGTCCACCGTCGCCTCCACCATGGCCCCTGCGGCGTCCACCAGGTCTGCACCCAGGTCGCCAGGTAGCCGCGGGCTTCACCGCCGTCGAACACTTCGGCGTACCGGCTGCGGTAGACATCGAGGCGCGGATCGGACGGGCCGTCCGGATCGGCAGGCGGAACCTCCCAACACATTGCGGCAGAGACCGGACGCTCACCATGCTCACGCTCGTACAGGCACTCGGAGCAGGGATCCGGCAACTGATGCTCGGACCACGGATGAGCGCAGTCCGCGCATTCCCCCCACACTTGGCTCCCAGGTCGGCGTCTACTCACCTCCCGAGCATGCGTCAAGAGCCCGCTCCACCCCGGCCAGCCACGCTGCGGCGCCGTCGGCAGAGCGTTCACGGGCCCCCCGGAGATGCTGCTTGAACTCGACCCTGCCGTCTCGTGCGGGACCGACCGCAGATAGGTCTCGTGCAACCGGACGACGGCTCCGTCGTCCCGAACGAATTCATAGAGGCCGTTGATCGAGCCGGGTCGCCACGACACGTCGTCCCGGTACGTCGTCGGCATGCGGTGAGATTCGCCGACTGATCACCGATCGGCAATGGGAAGGCCGTTGGCTCATATCGGTGCGGGCGCTGTCGATAGGGGGCGAAACTGCCGGGCTTTAGGGGAGATGTGGTCGTGTCACCAGCGCAACGGTCCGGTCTGCGGCAGGCCACCATAAATCGAGCCGCCGCAGGCACGCTCGCAGCCATCACCGGCCTTCTCATCGTGAGCCTCGTTCTGCTCGGCAAGGCGGTCGACCGGCAGCAGGCAGCGCAAGAGCGTCAGGTGGAGTTCAAGGCCTTGAGTCTGGAGCTGCAAGCGGCGTCGGACTTCCTGACCAACGAGGCCCGCGCGTACGCGGTGACCGCGGACCGCGAGCACCTGGACGCGTACTGGCGCGAAATCGACGCGACCAAGACCCGGGACAAGGTGGTCGCCCGCCTACAGCAGCTCGGCGCCGAGAAGGCAGAGCTGGACCTCGTGGCCGAGGCGAAGGCGAATTCCGACGCGTTGGTGCAGACGGAGACGCGCTCGCAGCGGCTGGTGCTGGAGGCGAGCGGGACTGCGCCGGCCGACATGCCGTCGGCCATCGCTGACTACGCACTTAGCGCCGCCGACCGAGCGTTGAGCCCGGCCAACAAGCTGACGGTGGCGCGCCAGATCATGTTCGACGCGCAGTACGACGCGGATAAAGCCGTCATCTCCGCGCCGCTGGCGAAGTTTCAGAACTCGCTCAACCAGCGCGCCGCGAAGGAGGTGAACGACAGTCAGAACCGCATCGGCACGCTGGTCGGCTTGCTGCTCGGGCTGGCGATTCTGCTTCCAGCGGCGATGGGCGCGGTGCTGTTCCTCCTGCAGTCGAAGGTCGGCCGGGTCGTCGTCCAATACACCCGCGCGCTGTCGTTGCGTGACCAGAACGACCTCCGGTTCCGCATCGAGCCGACGGGGACCCGTGAGCTGCGTGAGCTGGGCGGGGCGTTCAACGAAGAGCTGAACCGCAGCCTCGAGCTGGTGCGAACGATGTCCAGCAGCGCGCAGACGGTCGCCTCGGCCGCGAACGAATTGGCGCGAACCAGCCAGCGGGTGGCTGTCAGCGCCGAGCAGGCCAGCGACGGTACGGTCACGGTCTCCGCCGCGGCGAATCAGGTCTCCACGAACGTGCAGACCGTGGCCGCGGGCGCGGAGGAGATGGGGGCATCGATCCGGGAAATCGCGCAGAACGCCCAGGAGGCGGCGCGGGTGGGCGGTGACGCGGTGGCCATCGCCGAATCGACCAACGACACGGTGACCAAACTCGGGCAGTCCAGCACCGAAATCGGCAACGTCATCAACGTCATCACCTCGGTCGCCGAACAGACCAACCTGCTGGCCCTCAACGCCACGATCGAGGCCGCGCGCGCCGGCGAGGCGGGCAAAGGCTTCGCCGTCGTCGCCAGCGAGGTCAAGGACCTCGCCCAGGAGACCGCCAAGGCCACCGAGGAGATCTCCTCCCGTATCCAGGCCATCCAGTCCGACACCGGGGCAGCGGTGGAAGCGATCCGCCGGATCTCCGACGTGATCGGGAAGATCAACGACTACCAGACCGCAATCGCCGGTGCCGTCGAGGAACAGACCGCAACGACCAACGAGATGAGCCGCAGCGTCACCGAAGCCGCGACCGGCTCCGAGCACATCGCGCTGAACATCTCCATGGTCACCCAGGCTACGCAGGCGGCCGCCGCCGGAATCACCGAAGCCAAGCGGGCCGCGACGGAGCTGGCGGAGATGGGGGCACAGCTTGAAACGCTGGTCGGACACTACCGCTACTAACCATCAGGGGTTGGTGCCGACCGATCGACGCCCCATGGCGCTCAGCGCACCGGCTGGGCGGTCATGCTGGTGACGCCGGCTCCGGGTACCGGTCGAGAGTCCGCCGACGTGTGCAAGGCGGCGCAACGGCCTCTGTGGGATGTAACTCTTCTGCCGCGCCACGCGACTCTACGGCTGAATCACGGTCGTCCTTCGGCAGCCAACGAAGGTTCCTGAGCTGTATCCTGGCCAGCTCATCTTCGAGCCGGTCTTCGGACCATAGACGCCGTCGTCGTTGACGGCGAGGGCTCGCTGTACCTGGATCAATGCAGTGCGGGTAGCAGGGCCGAAGATCCCATCAGTCGCGATCGACTTGCCGTGGCAGGTCCGCAGTGCCCGCTGCATGGCAGTCACTCCACTGCTTTGATTTCCCTGCGCCATCAAGCACTCCGGGAGCCCGTTGGAGGTCGCCGGGACAGTCACCGTACTGGTGCCATCAGTAGAGGTGGCGGTCCGGGTGCAATTGGGTAGTGCCGCGTCTGCAGGCGAGGCGACACTCAACAATGGAATGGCCAATACGAACCCGATCAGGAATGTCCTGCCACGCATGAAACTTCCTCCGGAAATAGAAATGGGCTCTTTTCTGGCGTGCCGCACCGGTCCGTGCCGGTCGTGACGTAGACGGCTGGATGTCTTGAGCGAGTACTTGGCGGCGCGCATGTGGACAACCGCCCCGCCAAGTCCACTGCATACATAGCGGCAACGCCACAAGCACGGCGTCCCGGCCCGGTCGCAATTCGTGGACACGGTGTCCCTTGCGGTGGGACATCTCGGTCCTGTAGCCGTCACGGTGCTGACAACCGCCGCGCCAGTTCATGCGGGCGGCTCCGTGACGCGGCACGGCTTCCCATCGGCCCTGCGCCGCTGTGACACGAGCAACCCAGGGCTGATGAGACCCATACGTCGGATCAGCGGCTGATCACGTTCGCCGCCGTCTTGGTCCGAGTCATGATCGAACTGCGCCTCGTCGACCCGGCGGCGCCGTGAAAGTGAGCAGCGCGCTGGATCTCGTAGGCGCGGACGATGTTCAGGAGCCGCGAACCGTCCAGCGGACCGCGTGGGAGTGCGTGCCGTCGGTGGCCTGCACGTAGCCGACGATTTGGCCGGTGTCGTTGATGTCGACGGCGGTGCTGGTTGCTCCTCCGGGTGCACCGAGGTCAATCATTCGGCCTCCGCTCCAGAGGAACGCGTGGCTGGCGCCGGACTTGGTGGTGCTGACGCCCACGACCTGGCCCCGGTCGTTGACGGCGGTCGGCCTGCTGGAGGGGCCACCCAAGGTTCCGAGGTCGATCATCCGGCCCTGTCGCCAGAGGAACGCGTGGTTCTGGCCGGAGGCGGTGAGACTGGTCCCGATGATGTCGCCGGTCCTCGATACGGTCCGCTGGGTCGGTAGAGCGCTGCTGGTCGCGCCTCCGAGCGTGCCCAGCTGCGTGAGCTGTCCGTTCCGCCAGATCGCCACCTTCTCAGGGTCGAAGGTGACGTAGGGGCGAGGGCCGTTGAGGTGGAGCGTCCAGCTACCGATCTCGCCGATCACCGTGTTGCCCGGGCCGAACGCGTAGGCCTCGCCGGATTTTCCGTCGGGAACTGGTAGCTGGGTGACGGTTGCGTCTGAGGACCTGACCACCGGGACGAACGCCAACGTGTTGCCCTGGATGGACCCGGTGTTGATGTAGCCGGCCACCCGGCCGTCATCGGCGAGCGCGAACGCGCTCGGCATGCCGGTTGCGACGCTCGTGCCGTCGGCGCGGCAGACATTGGCGGAGTAGACGCCCGGTCCGCTTACCGTCCGGTTCAACGTCTCTCCGCTGAGATTGATCGCGGTGACACCCAGGGTGTTGCCGGACTGCGCGCAGTCGCTGGTGGAGCCGGCGGGCAGCCAGCGCCGGATCACGACGTTCGACAACCCCGGGATCGCGAGGGTGCCCGCGACGGTGCCGCCCTCGTTGACGACGGCGGCCGTCGACCCCGGGTTCGCGGCCGGGGTGTCGAGCAGGGTGTAGCCGCGACCGGACCAGCGAATCGCCCGTTGAGTTCCGTTGACGGTGACGGTGCCTACGGACACCCCCGAATTGTTGAGATCGGCGACGTACGAGGAGGTGGTGCCGGCCGGAACGGGGAGCTTAGCGGCGCTCACGACCGGTGCGGCCTCGACGGAGCCGGGCAAGACGGCGAGCGCAATGGCGGTCACACCGACGGCGACGATCAGGGCTGGGCGACGGGCGAAGGACATTGATCCGCCTCCCTTATGGAGTCACTGGCCGCCCGGAGCCTCCCAGCTCGCCCCTTCCACGGCTAGTCTCTCTTCGGTCTAAATCGCTCTAAATCGCTCAAGGTCAGGACTCGCGACGTGGCGTGACGTCACGTGTCGTAAGATCAGCGATACAAGGGGAGTAGCCCTACGGTTAACCCGGTCAGTACGGCGAGCGCGTAGAACGCGCGGACCCCGGGAACCGGCCCGCCCAGGCGGGTAGCGAGACCTTGAGTCGATGAACCACGTACTGGATCGACTCCACCGGAGGTCCCGCTCTACCCGAGTTCCTGCCTCATCGGCGCAGGACCTCAGCTTCACCAGCGAACACCCACGCTGGTCGAGCTGAGGCCTGCACTGCCTCACCGGCCAGCCGACACGGCAAGGAGATCGATGAGGTGGGTACCGGCCAGACCGGACTGTGGTGGTGGGTGGCGTCTCTCGCCGTCCCTCTAGCGACCGCGGTCATTGCCGCGCTCCGGGAACGCATCCGTGCCCGACGAGACACCGAACTACTGCGACTCGCGCTCGAAGACAGCTCCCCTCAACAACGTCGAGAGATCATCGCCGCGCTCGCCAGGCTCCGACCATTCGCCCCCGCTCGACCCTGGGACCGGCGCCCGCCACCGCGTCCGACAAGACGCCGCGGCATCAGCCGGGGAGGTTGACCGGCCTGGGCGACAACCACGCCGACGGACGCCTCCCGCAGCGATGCCCGAACCAGGTGCATGACGCAGAGCTGCGCGTCATTTCCCCAGGCCGCCGATGCCGCGGTGTTCCAGCGTTTCGCAGGCCCGGGCCCTCTGACCGCCGGCTCCAAGAGCGCGACCTGCTCACCAGGCCCGAGCACGCCGACCGCGGCCGGGCGCTGCCGACCGACCTCACCCAAGCTGGAAGAGCCACCTTGCGCAGGGCCAGTGTCGCCGTTCGCACCGTCGAACAGCAGCTGTTCTCACCACTGCCACCGGCGCAGCAGCGCCGGCTACGCGACGAGCTCGCGGCCTGCCTGCCCTCCGAGGTCGCTGAGTAGCCGCTACCGAGGTCGGGATCGGCGCCTCTGCGTTCCGCGCTGATTCCCTGGACGCGAACAGACCGATGGGCCGGGAGCGAAAGCTCCCGGCCCATCGTCGCCATCTCCTCGAAGTCTGTGGCGGAGGGCCGGTGCCCGTTCCGCCTGCACCAGAAGACTCCCGCGAATCCGCGACCGGCTCACTCGCCACCGCGACGGCCAGAACGTTCGCCTGCCGACACTCACGAGCCTTGACAGCGACCGAGGGGATAACGGTTAAATAGAGATAACCGTTAGATGGGGTGCCGATGCAGCAGGAAGTCGTGCTGGCGATGCTGGCGAAAGAGCCCTCGCACGGGTACGAGCTACGCGCGCGCCTCCGGGATGCGCTCGGCCCGCTGGGGGAGGCGATGAACGCCGGGCACATCTACGTCACGCTCACCCGCCTCGAGAAAGCTGGCTTGCTTCGGGCGGACGATCACGGAGACCGCAAGGTGTACGCGCTCACCGCCGAGGGGCAGCAGCGGGCTGCCGAGTGGATCGGCGAGGTCAGCTGGCCGAAGCCCGATCTCGCCGAGTTCCACCTGAAGCTGGTCGCTGCCGCCGCGGCCGGATTGGCCGATCCGATCGCGATCGTCGACGCCCAGCGCCGCGAGTTGTTGCGTCGCCTGCGGGACGCGCAGCGCGCCGCCATGGCCGAGCCGAGGAATTCGGACGCGGCGTTGTTGCTGGAGGGCATCGTGCTGCGGCTGCAAGCAGATCTGCACTGGCTCGAGGCCTGCGAGAAGAGCTGGACCCACCGAAGGAGAAGCTCGTGAGCGTGCTGAGTGCCCGCGGCCTGCAGAAGGCGTACGGGGACGGTGAAGGAAGGGTGCGCGCCGTCGACGGCGTCGACCTCGACGTCTTCGCGGGGGAGACCGTCGCGATAATGGGGCCGAGCGGCTGCGGGAAGTCCACCTTGTTACACCTGCTCGGCGGGTTGGACCGGCCCTCGGGCGGTGAGGTGTCGCTGAACGGCCGCCGGATCGACAACGCGAGCGAGAACGTCTTGGCGAAGATTCGCCGCACCGACGTGGGCTTCGTCTTCCAGGCATTTCATCTGCTGGAGGAGCTCACCGCGGTCGAGAACGTCGAGTTGTCCGCGCTGATGGCCGGGCGCTCGCCGCGCGCCGCCCGGCGGCGCGCCCTGGAGTTGCTGGACCAGGTCGGGTTGGCCGAACGGGCACAGTTCCTGCCGAGCGCTCTCTCCGGTGGTCAACGACAGCGCGTCGCGGTCGCCCGAGCACTGAGCAACGAGCCGCTGGTCGTGCTGGCCGACGAACCGACCGGGAACCTCGACAGCGCCGCCACCATGGACGTTCTCCAACTGTTTGAGCAACTGCACGAGCAGGGGCAGACGCTCGTCATCGTCACGCACGACGCCCGGATCGCGGCGACCGCGGACCGGCTGCTCACGATGCGCGACGGCGCGGTCGTGGACGAGACCCGCCTCACCGGGGGCACGACCGGGCAGCTCGGCGCACTTCTCGGACTCGAGGACTGACGACATGGGCCGCATCACCTTGATAGGCCGCCTCGCTCTCCGCGACCTGCGGCGACGTCGAACCGAGGCCGTGCTTCTACTGCTCGCGATCCTGTCGGCGACGACGACGCTGACCCTCGGCCTCGTGCTGCGCGACGCCGCCGAGGACCCGTATCAGGCCACCCGGGAGGCCACCCGAGGTCCGGACGTCGTGGCCGCGGCCGGCAGCCCCGACGCCCTGTCCGGACTCGTGGCCGCAGACGGCGTCACCGGCTCCAGCGGACCGTTCCCGGTCGTCGCTGCCGAACTGCAAACGCCTGATCGGACCTCGGACGTGCAGGTCGTCGGGCGCGACGCCGCAGCTACCGCGATCGACCAGCCCGAAGTGCGCGAAGGGCAGTGGGTCCGCAACGGCGGCGTGGTCGTGGAGGCGGCCTTCGCCGAGTCGTCCGGCATTCGCGTCGGTGACCGGGTCACGCTCGACGGCCGGTCGTTGGAGGTCGTGGGTATCGCGGTCACCGCCGCCCTGGCGCCCTATCCGGCGACGACCTGCTTGATGGCCTGCTTGCACGGCGATCCCGACACCGCGGACGCGCCGAAGGATGTACTTGCGAACCCGGGACTGGTCTGGCTCACCCGCGATGACGTGCGGGCCCTGACGACGGAACCCGCCGCCTACGTCCTGAACCTGGGGCTCGCCGATCCGAACGGGGCGGCGGCGTTCGTCGGCGCCCAGGGGGCGGACGGCCCCATGCTGCGGACCTGGCAGGACATCCGCACGGAGGCCACCGAGCTCGCCGGGGACATCCGGATCCTGCTGCTGATCGGCGCCTGGCTGCTCGGCCTCCTCGCGGTGGCGAGTCTCGCGGTACTCGTCGGCGGGCGCATGGCGGACCAGACCCGGCGCGTCGGGCTCCTCAAGGCCGTCGGCGGGACACCCGGCCTGGTCACCGCCGTGCTGCTCGCGGAGTACGCGCTGGTGGCGCTCGTCGCGGCCGCGGCGGGGCTGACCCTCGGTACGCTGACCGCGCCGCTGCTCACCGAGCCCGGTGCCGGTTTGCTGGGTAGCGCAGGGACGCCGTCGTTGACGCTTTCCACGATCGCGATCGTGACCGCCGTCGCGGTCGGCGTCGCGGGCCTGGCGACGGCCGTGCCCGCCACCCGAGCAGCCCGATCCAGCACCATCGACGCGCTTGCCGACGCGGCTCGACCGCCTCGCCGCGCTGGCTGGGCGATCGTGCTCTCCACCCGGCTGCCCGTCCCGCTGCTCCTCGCGGTCCGGGTCGCCGCTCGCCGGCCGCGCCGGGTCCTGCTGGGCGTGACGACCGTCGCGATCACGGTCAGCGGGGTGTTCGTCGCCCTGGTGCTCGACGCCTTCCTCACCAGCCGGCCGTTGGTCGCCGGATACGACGCCGCCCAGGTCGGGCAGTTGCGGCGGGTGCTCCTCGTGGTCATGGCCCTCCTTGCGTGCCTGGCAGCGGTCAACGCGATCGTCCTGACCTGGGCCACCGTGCTCGACAACCGGCACACGTCGGCGCTGGCCCGCGCGCTCGGCGCGACACCGCGGGACGTGACCGCGGCGCTCGCGGCCGCTCAGGTGCTCCCGGCGATCGCGGGTGCCGTCGTGGGTATCTTCCCGGGCGGCGTCGTGCTGTTCGCCGCCATCATGGCGGCCACCGGCGGCGACGGCGATCGCGCCACCTACCCGTCGGCCTGGCAGCTGCTCGCGATGGTGGTCATCACCGGACTGGTGGTGGCCGCGCTCACCGCGATACCCGCCCGTCTCGGCGGCCGCCGCCCGGTGTCCCAGGCCCTCCGCGCCGAGCCGGCCTGACGGCGCCGGCGCGCTGAAGATCGACGACCCGATGCCGATCTGGCTCAATCGAGGTCGACGCCGTCTGCGAGACGGATACCCGACAGATCGATCGCTGCATCAGGTGCAACACGGGACTCAGTGAACGGCGTCTAGTGAGTGTGGACAATCTGGCTGCAACGAAGGGGACCCGTGCTTCGGCGCCCGGGCTCCTCGCCGACCGGGTCATCGACGGCCCGGCACCGAGCGACACCCCGCTCCCAGAAGCAACGCCCTCGGAAGCCGCGCCGCGGCGGCGGAGGCGGCGGGCGATCGCGGTGCTGCTCGCGCTCGTGGTGCTCGCTGTCCTCTCGGCGTTGCCGTGGGAGTGGTCGTTCATCGACGACGGCGAGCTACTCCTCCTGCTGCAGGACAACATCGACGAGTACGGCCTGCTCGGCGGCGTCGGCGCCACGATCGCCAAGGCGGCCTGGTGGGACCTCGCCGGCTGGGGCCTGTTCCGGCCGGCGTTCTGGGTGTACCGAGGCCTCTTCTACCTGCTGCCGGTCGGGCCGGCGCACGCGCTCCGGGTGGTGTTTCTGGCGCTGGCGGTCCTCGGCCCGGTCGTCGCCGTCCGGCGTAACCTGCCCGCCGACCACCGGCTGAGGTTCGCGGTCGGGGCGTGGGCCGGCCTCGCGGTTCTCGCGAACGGCGCGCTCTGGTACGGCATCTGGTTCCCGTCGCTGCAGGAGCTGTCCGCAGCCGCGTTCCTCGGGCTCGGTCTGGCGGCCGGCCTGCGTCGGCCGTGGCTGCTGGTCACGTGCTGGACGGTGGCCGCCTGGTTCAAAAGCCCAATCGCTTGGACGCTGGTCGCGCTCGCCGTCGTCCTGCTGCTGCGCCGCGGCGAGAACGGACGCCGTACCCGCGCGGCCGGGTGGGTGGCCGGCGCCCTCGGCGGCGGCACCGTGCTCGCTTCGATGGTGGCGGCGCAGGGCGGCTCGTACTCCGAGGGGTACTTCAGCGCGTCGCCCGGCACGGTGGCCGCCAACGCCACCGCGCTCGCCGGTGCCGCGGGTCCGGCGCTGGTCATCGTCCTGATCGGCGCGTTCCTGCTCGGCACCACGATCGACGCCAAGCACCCACTGGGGCGCGACCCGATCCCACTGGCGCTGCTGCTCGGTGGTCTCGGCTACTCGGCGACGCTGCTGCCGTGGCGCAGCGGCGGCTACTACCCCGGCCCGGCCGTCTACCTGGTCACCGTCGCGGTCATTCTGATCCTCGGTCGCTTCACCGAGATCACTGCCGTCCGACGCCGGACGGGTGTTGCGCTGTCGGTGTTCGCGACCGGGGTCTTCCTGCTCTCACCGGTTCACAACGGAGCCCGCGAGATGCTCAACGTCGCCCAGTTGCGCGACTGCCTGCTGACGCTGCCGTCGGACTCGGTGATCGGCTACGACCAGCCCGAGGGTGCGATCCGGCTGGAGCAGATCGTGAAGTTCCACGATCCCGCCTGGAATGGCATCGTCGCCCGGGTCGGCCCCGGCGATCCATGGGGCATGCACAACTACGTGCCGGTCCACCAGTTCGACTACTACATCCGCACCGACCAGCTCGACGTGGACGACGACTTCAAGGGCGAGGTCGTCTGTAAAACCCCCAAGTCCGAAGTGATGATGGTCGGCCGCTGACAGCTGGCCACGTTTGTCACTCGTAGCCGAGATCCTCTTCGGCGTGCAGCAGCCATCCGTCGGGGCGCTTGACCAGCACAAAAGCGGTGCGCTCATGAGCGTCGTAGTACCCGGAATCCGGGGCGTGGCCATAGGTGAACCAGAGCGCCTCGACCCGCGCCGTGTCCGGGGTCTCGCTGACGACGGTCACGCTTTCCAGGGTGGACACGCCGCCGAATTCATTGGTCTTGGTGCTGTTGTGCGCTTGGGCGTACTCGGAGCAGAAGCCAGCAGGGCTCTGGTAGAGCATCTGTCCCTCCTGGATGCGGGGTCCGGCGGGTAGGTATGGGCATGATGGCACTTTTGTCGCTCGCGTGAAGCGGTAGCTTGTCGGCTCGAACCGTGCTTCTCGCTCGGGGCTGGTCCGTGGGGGCCGGTGAGCGACAGTTGCCCGACGGCGCCCGTCGCCTCCCTCAGTTCGACGCCGATCCCGCCCTCGATCGGCTTACGAGACCTCGCTGTTGAGGGCCTCAGGCGGCCCGGGCAGCGAAGACGCGTCGCTTGGTGTCGGTTTCGTCGTACCCCGCCGTTACCGTGACGGCCTCTCCTGGAGGTGGTCGCATGTCCCCGGACGAGCGTTTCGACGCGCTGGTCGACACGTTGATGGCCCAACCCGACGTCACGCCGCCGGG
Organism: Cryptosporangium minutisporangium; assembly: GCF_039536245.1. NCBI lineage: Bacteria > Bacillati > Actinomycetota > Actinomycetes > Cryptosporangiales > Cryptosporangiaceae > Cryptosporangium > Cryptosporangium minutisporangium. The sequence continues at coordinate 24,293 of NZ_BAAAYN010000078.1, forward strand.
CCAGGGCCAGGGCCAGGGCCAAGGCTTCGGCTCGGGCGCGGTCCGTTACCGCAACCGGATCTTCGCCATGTTCGTCCGGGGCCGGCTGGTCGTGAAGTTGCCCAAGCCTCGTGTCGATGCCCTCGTCGACGCTGGTGAAGGCACCCGGTTCGACGCCAACAAGGGCACCCCGATGAAGGAGTGGTTAGCCCTCGATCCCGACTCGCCGGTGGATTGGGGCGAACTCGCCGAGGAAGCTCTCGACTTCGCTCAGCGAACGACCTCACGCCCGTCTCGTTGACGGGCCGATACATCGCTCCCGCGGCCGGCCCAGACGTCCCCTTCTCCGGCGCACTACTGTCCGCGGATCGCTCGCCGGCCCGGGACGCGCGAGCTAGAGCGATAGCCCTCTGCGCGGACGCGCAGCGGTCTCAGCTGCGGGGGAGCACCTACTGGGGCCGCTCGCTTCGACCGGTCGGGTAGTTCCGGCCGGATCGGACCTCGGGGCGGACCCATTCGCGGGCGCCCGGCGACTCGTCGGGCTCCTCTTCGACGAGGCCGATCGCGAACGGAACGTACCGCAGCCAGTACCGACGAGCGGGGTCCACCTCGGCTGCGGCCTCTTCGTCGAGCACGTCGATCAACCGGCGGCGCTGCTCGTCCGGGAGTTCGGTGAGGAACCCCGCGCAGCCTTCTTGCATCTTCACGGCTACATGCGGCTCGACTTCGTCGTCGCCGCAGGTGTCCAGCCACCACATCAGCTCGATGATCAAGCCGGCGGCGGTAGCCAGCGCGTCGTGTTCCCGCGCCGGTTGCTGCGCGGCCACCCAGTCGATGCTCTGCCGGACCGACGCTAGCGCGTCTGCGTCGACCTGGTCGTCCGGATAATCGCCCAGCCAGGCAAGCAGGTCCTCCACGTGGCTACGGAGGAGACCGACGAGTACAGAATCAGCGTTCGCGGTCATCGCAGCGGCACTCTATGGCGACGCCACCGCCAGGGCAATGAGCCTGAGATCAGGCAGCCGAACGCTGCGGCTGGAATAGGCCGCCACGACCCCCGCTACAGCTGGGCGGCCGTACGGACGACCCTGGCGACGGCAGGGAGCGGCTGTGTGGGGGCCAGGCGAGGACGGTGGTGACGTGAGGCGAGTCGGTCAAAGGGATAGCGACGTGCGCGCTCCACAGCCACGATCGGGCAGAAGCGCAGATGACGCCGACGGTGTGGCCGAGGGCGATCAGCTGGGCCAGCTGCGACAGGTCGTGAATCTCGGGGCCAGGGCCGGGTTCGTAGGTGCCGTCCTGGCGGGGCCAGCGGGCGACCGGCAGGTCCGCTAGATCGCTGATGTCTGCCATGGTCAGAGACGTGCGCGTGGCGAGGGGATGCCCGGCGGGCACGATGGCGACCTGCTGCTCGGTCAGCACCTCTTCGGTGTCGAAGCCGGCCAGGGCGTCGAAGGGGCACTGCATGAGCGCGACGTCGGCGCGGCCGTCCCGCAGCATCCGCGCCTGGTCTCACCGCCACCTTCACCGAGCACGACGGGCGCACCACCGTCACCCTGCTGACCGAATGTCACAGCAAGCAGTTGCGCGACATGATCCTCGACTCCGGCATGGAGGCCGGTATGCAGGAGCAGATGGAGCTGCTCGAGGAACTGGTCGTCTCCCTTCGCTGAGCCGGTGGCGCGGGTGATGCCGAACATCGCCACCGGCAGCTTCCACCACGAACACCCGGCCTGGTCAGGTAGCAGATCGCGGCGAGGACGGCGCGGTCGTCCGCCCGCCGAGCGTCCTGCTTAAGGCGATGAGCAGCAACGACGCACTAGGTTGGGCCGGTGGATCAGCCGAGCGACGTGACCTGGACCCAGCGCGCTTACCTGTCCTTCACCCGCCAGGGTGACCATGGCGACCCGCCCTACACGCCAAGCCAGCTCGACGAGATGGCCTTCGATCCCGACCAGATCACCGAACTGGTCGGGCTGATTCCGACCAGCACCTGGCGACGCGGCGACCCATCGCCCTATCGCCAAGGTCCGGCCACCCGGAACTTCGCCAACTGGCTGTCAAGCGCCGGGTTTGGTGG
>NZ_BAAAYN010000079.1:0-8080 GCF_039536245.1 Cryptosporangium minutisporangium
AACCATCCTGGCGGGCGCCCGGGAGCGGCGACAACCATCCCGGCGGGCGCCCGGATGCGGCGACAACCATCCTTCTGGCGGGCGCCGGGAGCGGCGACAACCATCTCAGTGGGCGCCCGGGGGTGGCGACAACCATGCCGGCTCCGGGTGGAGTCCGAGTGGGAATGGGTCGTAGCTGATAACCGTTGTCGGGAACGGAGGCTCCCGGAACCGCGGGAGCGGAGAGGAACGGCCGCGATGAAGGTGCGGAACTCGCTTCGGTCGCTGAAGCAGAAGGACGGCTCGATCGTGGTGCGCCGCCACGGGCGGGTCCTGGTCGTCAACAAGCGGAACCCCCGGCTGAAGGCCCGGCAGGGCTGATTCAGCGGCAACGCGTAGGGTCCGGCTGCAACGCGTAGGGCCCCGGTCACGCACCGGGGCCCTTTCCATGCCCGGGCCGGTGGGCGGCCGGAGTCGTCGGACCGGGCAGTTAGAGTGACCGGACTGTGGACCCCGATGAGCTGACGCTGGAGAGCGCCGCGCACGACGACGCGATCGTCGCGGTCTACCGGCAGATGTTCGCAGTCCTCGGCAGCTCGGCGCAGTCGGTCGTCTCCGATCCGGTGCTCGTCGACCTGGCCGACGCGCTGTTCACCGCGTTCTCCGCGGCCGGTAGCGAGGGCCTCACGATGGAGCAGATGCGGCACGCCTGCCGCGGATTCCCGGAGCCGGTGTTCCAAGCCCGGGTGCGGGTGCTGCGCGAACTCGGTGCCGTCCAGAAGGCCTTCGACCGCCCGCACCAGGACGTGTACCGGGCCTCGTTCACCAGCTACGTGTCGCTGCTGTTCATCCGCCGGATGCTCACCCGCGGTGGCCAGCTCGAACTTCACCGGCTGTTGACGCTGGAGCGGCTGAACCTCGACGATCCGACGGCCACCGACGAGGACGCCCGGGGGAGCGCCGCTCGGCTCACCCGCGCGTTCCGGCTGATCGTCACCGAGCTGTTCATGCTGACCTCGGGCGGCACGATCGACGTGCTGCGTGAGAAGGCGCCGCTGCTGTGGAACGCCGACACGCTGATCGGCGAGGCCACCGCGGTGCACGACACGATGCTCGCGCGGTGGCCCGACCTGACCCGGCCCAGCACCGAGCTACGGGCGGCGATCGCGGCGTACCGGGACGTGTCGACCGCCGCCGCCGGCCGGCTGACCCAGGCGGTCGGGGCGACGCGCGCGCTCGACCTGCTGCCCGCCGAGGCGTGGCGGACGTTCACCCGCCGGTCGTCGGTCGGAGCGCTCGCCGCGCCGCTGGCCGGGCTGGTATTCGACGCTCCCCGGGCCTGGCTGTCGGCGGGCGACCTCAGCGAGGCGGTGGCACAGGCCGAGCGTCCGACACCGCAACGGCTGCGCCCGCCGCGGCCCGACGCCGACGAGACGGCCGGCGGGCCCGAAGCGCGCGCGGTCGACGACGCGGAGGCCGCCGATCTGGCCGCCAGGGCGGAGGCCGCACTCGCCGGACGCGACGCGGTCGAGGTCGCCGAGCTGGTGGGCGGGTCGGGCGACTGGGCGACCGCGCGGCGCCTGCTCGCCGACCTCACCGCGGCGGCCCAGCACCCGTCGCTGCCGTACGCATTGACCTGGGGGGACGGTCTGCTGGTGGATGCCGAGGGAGTGCCGTCCTGGCGGGGGAACGGTCGGTTCAGCCGGGGCCTGGTCGCCGGATGAGCGAAGCTTTCCCAGCGGTGGCGCGCGGCGCTGCCGCTACGAACACGCGCGGCCCCGCCGCCACGGACACCCGCGGCGTTGCCGCAGCGGACACGCGCACGGCACCGCTCGACGAGGCCGCGCTGTGGGCGGCGCGCGCGCGGGCCGAGGGGCCCCTGATGATGCCGCCCGGTGCCGCGGCTCCGGAGGGGTTCCGCCGGTTGGTGGAACCGGGCGCGACCGGCGCGTGGTGGGTGCAGACCGGTCCGGACGACGTGACACCGGCCGCGCTGCGTGATCTCCGGCTGGGTCTGCCCACCCTGGACCACCGCAACGAGGCGAGCCGGGTCCTCGCGGTGTGCCTGCGGTGCTGCTGGGTGGACCTGGCGGCCGAGCCCTGGCCGGGGCGGCCGACGACGGTCGCGGCCGTGCTCGCGGTGCTGGCCGAGCTGCTGCCGACGCGCAGTCCGGCGATCCACCACCGTTTCGCCGTCGAGGCGTTCCGCCAGCTCACCGACGCCGGGTGGCTGCGCTGGGCGGAGCGGGCCGGGACGATCCGCGTCGGCCCGCGGGTGGCGGCGTGGCCGGCCGCGGAGATCGAGGCGCTCCGGGAACTCTGCCGCACGATGCCGCCCCCGCCTGCCGAGCCCGCGCCGGCCGGTGACACCGAGCCCGCGCTGCCCGGAAACAGCGAGCCCGACGCCGCCGCGCCGGCGGTGGCGCGCGGTGTGGCGTCCACCGAAGAGACAGCACCCGACGCGGACGGGAACCCGGGAGCAGCGGGGGAGAACCGATGACGCACCCGGCGGACGATCTGCTCGGCGGGTTGTCGGAACGCCAGCGGGACGAGGTCGTCGCGGCCTGGGCCGCGGTCGAGTACGGCCGCGAACCGGTCGACGAGGTGGGGTTCGCGGCGCTACGGGACCCCGCGCTGCGCGAGACGCTCCGGGCCGTGCTGCACCGCACCGGCCGTGACCTGGTCCGGGTCGCCGGTCGTCAGTGGACGAGCGGGTTCGCCGACGCCGCCCGCGAAGAACTCGTCGCGCGGGGCTGGGGTGCGCTGCCGGAGTACGACCGGGCGGTGCTCACCACGATCCTCGTGCACTCGGTGGCGATCCCCCGCTCCGAGGGTCGGCTCACCGACGACAGCTGGGCGTCCGCCGTGCCGACCACCGTCGCGGAGCTGCGCAGCCACACCCAGCTGGCCCGCGGCAAGCTCAACGAGGCCCTGCAGCGGCTGCGCACCGCGGACCTGGTCCGCTCGGTGCGGGGTGCCGACAGCGCGGCCTACGTTCCGGGCCCCCAGTTCCACCGGCTCACCCGGGCGGCCCGCCGGCTGCTGCAGGAGGAGCTGGTGCTGGCCGCCGGGCCGGGGAGCCCGCTGGCGGCGGCCATTCGGGCGAGTAGAGGAGAACGGTGAGGATCGACGACCACCTGGACGTCGTGGGAGACCGCGTCGCGATCGGGATCCAGCTGATCGGCGTGTCGCGCCTGTCGACGCACCCGGTGCCGCTGGTGCCGGGCTGCCTGATCACGGTCGCCGGCCAGGGGCCCAAAGACTCCAACGGTGCCGGGAAGTCGTCGTTCATCGCGGCGCTCACGCTGCTGCACGGTGACGAGCAGTGGCGGCTGGCGTCCGGGGCGCGGGAATCCGCCGACCTGCTGTTCTCCGCCGAGATCGCGGCGCAGGAGCGGGAGTACGCCAGCGCCGACCACGGCTACGTGATCGGGGTGTTCGCCGACCGCGACGCCGCCGAGCCGGACGCCTTGGCCGCGAGTGCGCTCACGGTCTGGCTGCGGATCTCCCGGGACACGCCCCACCTGCTCGTGCGGTGGTCGGACGGACTGCACCTGCCGACCGCGACGACCGAGGCCGAGCGGGAACGGCAGGCCGACGCGCTCTGGGCCGCGTTGCCGCCGCGCGCCGGGCGTCGGGACTACAACGCGCGCGACCTGTCGCGGGTGCTCTTCGGCGAGCACATCCGCTGCGTGTCGTTCCTCTCCACGTCGGTGCGGCCGTCGGCGACCGCGAACCTGCTGGCCCAGCCGCTCAACGAGCTCAAGCCCGACCGGATCTTCTCCGCGGTGGCGGCCCTCACCGGCCTCGACCACGAGATCGCCGACGAGCAGCGGCACCGCAACGTCGAGCACGCCGAACTGGAGAAGGCCGCGGACGCCGAGCGCAAGCTCCTCGAGTGGGAGGAGCAGGCCCAGCACCTCGAAGCCGCGATCGACCGCCGTGCGCAGGCCCGCGACCGGGAGCCGATCGCGCGCGCCCGCTGGCGGTCCCGCGCGGCCGTGCTGGTCGCGCGCGCCGCCGACGAACTGGAGGCGATCGAGGACGATCTGGAGCGGATCGCGGCCGACGACGCCGCGCACCGCGAGCGGCTGGCCGGTATCACCGACGAGCTGCACGTCCTCGGCGACGACGTCGCGCTGCGCGACCGGCTCCGGCGGGCCGAGGAGGCGTTCGCCGCGGTTGACGGTGACCACCAGCAGCTCCGCGACCGGCGGCGGACGCTGACCGGCAGCCTGGAGCGTCTCGGCCGGGAGGCGGACGAACTGGAGGCGACCGCACGGGACGCCGACGGCCGGGACGAGGCGACCGCGGCCGAGGAGCGGGACGCCGCCGTGGCCACCCGCACCGCGGCGATCGGCGCGCGGGCGATCGCGGCCCGGGCGCTGGCCGACGCGCAGACCGCGCTGGGCACGGCGGAGGCCGGGGACGACGTCGCGGCCGAGCAGCTCGCGCAGCTGGAGAAGGCCGGTATCCCGGCGGTCGCGCTGCTCGACGCGGTGACGCTCACCGACGACGAGCGCGTGGTCTGGGAGCCACTGCTCTGGCCGTACCGGGACGCCGCGGTGGTGGACGAGACCCGGCTCCCGGAGGCCACCGAGGCGCTCGTCGGCCTGCCCGGCTCGGTGCTGGTCCCGGCCGGACTGCCGACGACCGACCCGGACGTGCCGCGGAGCGCGACCGACCTGGACCTGACCGGGTTCCTCGGCGCACTCCGCGCCGCCGGGCTGGTCACCGTCGTCGGGGCGTTCGCGGCGCCGGTGACCGGGCGGGCCGCCCGGATCGCGCGGGCACAGGAGCGGATCGCGGCCGACGACGCCGCGCTCGCCGAGGCGGACGCGCGGCTCGCCGACGCGGAGCGGCGCCTCACGGTCGCCGAGCGCCGGGTCACCGCCGCCCGCGCGGCGGTCACCGCGGCGTCGAAGCGGCAGCGGATCCGCGCGTATCGGGCCGAGTTGGAGGAGGTCGCCGAGCGGGAGGACGCGTTGGCGCCCCGCCTCACCGCCGCCCGGCACGAGTACGACCTCGCGCGGCTGGCCGAGACCGGTCGGCAGCAGCAGGCCGACGCACTGCTGGGCAACCGCCGTCGGATCGAGGATGCGCGTGAGGCGCTCCGCGTCGAGCGGGATCGCCTGGACGCCCGCCGCCGGGTCGTCGACCTCGACACGCTGCTCACCCAGTGGGGCGGCACGGTCGAGGCCGCGCAGGACCATCTCGCCGAGCTCCCCGACGAGGAGCAGCTGTTCGACGAGGACGACTGGTGGCGCGCCGCCGAAAGCGTCCTCGCGGAGTTGCTGGCGCTCTGCTTCCGGCCGGGTGACACGGTGCCCGCGCAGGTCACCGCGTTGGCCGAGGAGCGGGCGACGCCCGGCCGCGGCCAGGCCGACCGGCAGAAGCAGACGTTCCCCGCGATGCTCGACGCGGTCCGCGACCACCTGACCCTCACCGCGCACGAGGACGCCCACCAGCGCGCCCGCCTCGCCGACGAGCGGGTCGAGAAGAGCCGGGCCCGGGACGCCGCCGCGCTCGGGCACGAGGAGGCCGCGAAGGCCGCCGCCGCGGTCCGGGCGTCGCTGGCGCGCGCGATCACCGCCCGACTCACCGCGGTCGGCGCGAAGTTCGACGACCTGGACCGCGCCTACGGCGGGTACGGGGCGGGGCTCCGATTCGTCGAGCCCGAGCCGCCCGCCGACCCGACCAAGCGCTGGAACTGGGAGATCACCCCGGTGTGGCGTCGCGCCGAGGGCAACCTGATGGTCGCGTACGACCGCCGGGGCAACACCGCGCAGATGGACGAGAAGGCGGTCAAACTCGTCTGCGCCGCGGCGCTGGCCAGTGGCACCGGACGGCCGCTGCTCCTGGTGCTGGACGAGCTGGGCCGCAACCTCGGCAAGCAGCACCGGCGCGAGGCGGTGGCGCTGTTCGAGCGGATCGGCGCGGACAGCGGCATCACGGTGGTCGGGGCGCTCCAGGACGACATGGAGCGGTACGCGATCGACGCGTGCGGCGAGTACGTCAAGCTGCGCCGGACGTCGGACGCGATGGCGTACAACCAGGCGCCGGTGATCCACGGCTTCGACACCCGCGCGGCCCGGGTGGCGCTGCTCGCGGATTGGCTGTCCGGGAGCTACCCGGCCGAGTTGGTGGGAAGCTGACCGGGTGGACGTACCCGAGCCGGTCGAACTGCTGCAGCGCCTGATCCGGGTGGACACCACCAATCCGCCCGGGAACGAGGCGGAGTTGGTCTCCTACCTGGACGGCATCCTGCGCGACGCGGGGGTGGCGACCACGCTCGTCGAGTCCGCGCCGGGGCGGGTGAACCTGATCGCGCGGATCCCCGGGCGCGGAGTGGCCCCGCCCCTGCTGATGCAGGGCCACCTGGACGTCGTCCCGGTGAGCGACCACGGCTGGACCCACCCGCCGTTCTCCGGGACGATCGCGGACGGCTTCGTCTGGGGTCGCGGCGCGCTGGACATGAAGAGCGGCGTCGTGATGATGCTCGTCGCGCTGCTGCGGACCCTCGCGGAGGGAGCGCAGCCTCCGGGCGACGTGATCCTCGCGCTGCTCGCCGACGAGGAGGCCGGTAGCGACCGCGGCGCGAAGTACCTGGTCGAGAACCGTCCCGAGCTGTTCGAGGGCGTCAAGTACGCGATCGGGGAGTTCGGCGGCTTCTCGATGGAGATCGCGGGGCGCCGGTTCTACCCGATCCAGGTCGCGGAGAAGCAGATCTGCTGGATGCGGGCGGTACTGCGGGCACCGGGCGGCCACGGGTCGCTGGCCCGGCCCGGCGGCGTCACCGCGCGGCTGGCCGAGGTGCTGCGCCGGCTGGACCGGCGGCGGCTACCGGTGCACGTCACGCCGGTCGTCCGCACGATGATCGAGGCGATCGCGGCGGAACTGCCCGGTCCGGCCGCCCGCGCGGCCCGGCTGCTGCTGCGGCCCGCGCTCACCCCTCGGCTGCTCGGCGCGGCCGGCGAGATCGGCCTGACGCTCGCGCCGATGTTCTCCCACACCGCGACGCCGAACATCGTGTCCGCGACCGGCGGCTCGGTGAACGTCCGCCCGACCGAGGCACAGATCGATCTGGACGGACGGTTGCTGCCCGGCTTCCGCCCCGCCGACCTGGTGGGTGAACTGCAGAAACACCTGGGGGACGACGTCGAGCTGAGCGTCGTCCGCTACGACCGCGTGGAGAAGGCGCCGGACCTCGGGATGTTCGACACGCTGGCGTCCGTCCTCCGCGAGCAGGACCCGACCGGCACGCCGGTGCCGCTGTTGATGCCGGCGTCGACGGACGGGCGGTTCTTCGCGCAGCTCGGCATCCAGACGTACGGGTTCACCCCGATGACGCTGCCCACCTCGATGGCGTTCAGCAAGCTGGTGCACGGCGTCGACGAGCGGATCCCGGTTGGAGCCCTGGAGTTCGGCACGACCTGCATCACGTCGCTACTGACCCGGTTCTAGTGCATGTCGCGGACGAAGCCGGCGAGGCGGGCGGCGTCCCGGCGTCGCTGCTCGTAGGTCGCGCCGGCCGCCACGAGGAGTAACCCGGCCAGCGACAGCGGCACCCAGGTCGGCACCGTGTCGGCGAGCTCGGGCAGTACCGGGGCGAGGGCCCGGGCGGCGACGAGCGTGAGGACGGTGGCGCCGGAGAGGAACGGAGCCTGACGACGCGTCACCGCCCCGGCGAGCGTGACGGCCAGCGCCGCGGTGCCGAGCAGCAGCACCCGTAGGCCGAGCGTTCCGGCGGCGAGCGCGAGCGCGAGGCTGGGCACGGTGGCGATCGCGAGCGCCGGGCCGAGCGTCACCCAGGACGAGACCGCGGGACGGCGGCGCAGCGTGACGAGGCCGAACGCCGCGGCGAGCGCGGCCGCCGGGAGCGTGTACGCCTCCGGGGTGACCACCTCGGCGAAGCGCAGCCAGGCCCAGAGCGCGCCGAGCTCCACCAGCGGGATCGCCATCAGGCACCCGCGCCGGGAGCCGCGGAGCCCGGCCAGGCCGAGCGGAACACCGAGCAGTGTCGCGGTCACGGCGAGGACCGGCCGGCTGGGGTCCTCCTGCACGACTGCGGCGAGCAGCGCGGACGCCCCGGCGACGGGCG
>NZ_BAAAYN010000079.1:8122-72268 GCF_039536245.1 Cryptosporangium minutisporangium
CGCGCCCGCGTCGAGCACGTCGGTGACGACGCGCGGCGCGGCGAACATCCCCGGCAGCACCAGCGCGGTGGCGACGCCGAGCAGCAGGTACGCGGTGGGCACGTCGGCGGCGGCGCCGGTCGCGAACGCCAGCGCGACCGACGCGGCGACGCCGGTACCCGCGGCGACCCGGCGCGGGCCGGGCGTCCGGACCAGCACGGTGATCGTCGCGGCACCGGCCAGTACGGTGCCGAGCACGGCGAGCGTCGCGACCTGGTCGGCGAGCGACCAGGCGACGGCGGTCAGACCGGCGAACGCGGTGAGGAGCCCACCGGCGAGGATCGCGCCGCGTCGCCCCGGAGCTCCGGCTTCGTCGGCGGGTCCACCGGGCACGCAGGCGATCGTGGCGCCGGCCGCCGCGAGGGCCAGCAGCACGACGAGCGCGACCGGCCACGGCGCGTGCAGTGCCGGAGCCAGCTCCGCGATCGCCGGCGCCACCGCGGGCAGGCCGAACCGCAGCACCGTCCGAGGCTCGCGTGGCCACCGCACCCGCAGGAGCACCATCCCGACGGCCCCGAGCACCAGCAGCGCGACCGGGTCCAGCACGGTGCCCGCGAACTCCGTCGACGGGCCGAGCTGCGCCGCGTCCGTCGGAGCGCCGCGCCAGACCGCGGTGACCCACCCGAGCGGCGCGAGCAGCACCGCGGCCACTCCCGGCACCAGCGCCTGAACCGCCACCGCCAGCCCCGGCGCCGCAGCGCCCACAGCGGACCACCGCGCCGCGGCGGGCGGCGTCACAATGCGGGCCGCGAGCGCCGCGACGACCGCGGCGGCCAGCGCCAGCAGCGCGAGCATCGGCCGGTCGACCGTGCGGACGATCCCGCTGAGCACCAGCGTCCACCCGGCGAGCGCGAGGCCGAGGTACGCCGTGACCCCCGCCAGAATCGCGGCGACGAGCGCGGACAACGGCCGGGACTTCCGGATCCACCCCGCGACGACGAGCGCCACGACGCCGGTCAGCCCCACCGCGAGGCCTGCCGGGCCCGGCCCACCGGCCCAGCCCGACGCGTCCGCGGTGACCGCGGTCGCCACCGCCGCCCCGAAGCTCGCCAGCGCGCCGAGTGTGACGCCGGTGAGGTAGCCCTGCCGCCGCGGTGCGCGTGCGAACACGGCGAGCACTCCGGAGAGGACCGTCACTGCGCCGAGCGCGACCAGCGTCGCGTCCCGGGAGGCGAGCGCGAGGACGACAGCGTGCGCCCCGAGGATCCCGCCGAGCCCGAGCAGCAGCGGCCCCACCGCACTCCGGAGCAGCGCCCCCGCGATCGTGGCCCCTGTCGCGACCGCGCCGCTCGCCAGCGCCGCCACCGCGATCGACGACGCCCCCGCGGACGGCACCAGCACCGCCATTCCGGCTGCGGCCACCACCCCGGCCACACCGAGCGCGGCCCGCCACGTCACCCGGCCCGATCGTCCCGGGAGGCCCAGCGCCACCGCGAGCACCGCTCCGGTCGCCAGCACGACGACGAGCGCGGCCACCGCGTCCCAGGTCGCGCGCGTCCCGGACATCGCCCACACCGGCTGGGTCGCCGAGGACGCACCCCACACCAGGTCCGGATCGGCCACCGGCGAGAGCAGCGTGAAGCCGACGGCCGCCGCCGGGACGAGCGCGGCACCACCCGCCAGCGCAGCGGACGCGATCCCGACCCCCTTCCGCCACGGCGTCCGTGCTCCCAGCGTGACCACCGCACCCACCGCGACGGCCACCGCGAACGCGGTCAGCGCCCAGCCGTCCGGCCCGAACAGCGCCCACTGCAGCAGCGGCCCGACCAGCGCGACCGGCAGCGCGACCGCGGCCGCCAGCGCACGCGCCACCGGCGGGGAGGTTCGTACGGTCTCGGCCGCCGCGACCACGGCGAGCGCGAGCCCCAGCAGTACCAGCGTCCCGACCGCCCGCTCCGGGACGCTGGACCGCGACCCCGCCGCCAGCAACCCGGCCAGCAGTCCGAGCACGGCCGCGAGACCGCCGCAGACACCCGCCACCCGTCGCAGCACGGAACCGGTGACCCGCCACCGCACGACCAGGTCGCCCGCCACGAGCGCCAGCCCGAGGAACGCCCAGTGCGCCGCGGCGTCCGCCGTCGAAGCCGTGACGAGCACGGCGGAGAGGTGCGCCAGTACCAGGCCGGTCGGTCGCATGGCGCCCACCGGGACCAGCGCCGGATAACCGAGCGCGACGCCTGCGGCCAGGGCGAACACCAACCCGGCATACCCGGTCGGCTCGAGGGTGTCCGGTACCCAGCCGACGTGCCACACCGCGTAGCCGTCCAACGTGAACAGGACGAGAGCGAGCATCGCCAGCGTCTCCGCGGTCGACGCGAGCCCTTTCCGGACCAGGACGGCCGGGGCGGCGAACAGCACCGCGGTGATCCCGGCGAGGATCACCGCCCGTCCGCCGATCCCGAACGCGCCCCAGGCGACGACCGTGAACACCACCGCGGCGATCGCCAGCAGGATGCCGCCGAGCGCGAGCAGCACGGTCTGCACCGACCGGACCGACGTCTCCGGCCGGGGCCCCGGCTCGCCCTCCCGCGGCACCCACGGCGGTGGGCTCACCGGCCGGGCCGAGGCAGGATCTCCCGACAGCAACGTGTCGAGTGCGGCGGTCTGAGTCGGCCGCATCCCGAGCCGGGGCGACGCGGTGCGCTCGGCCAGCATCCGGGCTCGGAGCGCCGCGTTGTGCTCGTCGAACAGCCGGGTCCGCAGCGCCGAGATGTGCGCCGCGACGCGCTCCGCTTCGGCCGCGAACTGCTGCGCGTGGTAGAGCTCGGCCTGCGCGGCCCAGAGCCGCTGGCGCGCGATCTCCAGGTTCCGGTTGGCCTGCTCGGTCGCGAGCACGACGGACGCGTACTCCTGCTCCTCGCTGGTCATGCGCTCACCTTGGCGTGGGTGCGCATCCCCGGGCAGCGTCCGATCCGCCTAGACCTGGTGAGTAGTACTACCCAGTGAGAGCAGCTCTGCGCATCTCTCGCCGATCATCATCGTCGTGAGGTTCGGGTTCACCGTGGTCAGCGACGGCATCACCGACGCGTCGGCGATCCGCAGACCACGTACGCCGCGCACCCGCAGCGCGGTGTCGACGACCGCCAGTGGGTCGTCGTCGCGCCCCATCCGAGCCGTGCAGGACGGGTGGTAGACCGTGTTGTGCGTCTTCCGGGCGTAGTCCAGCAGCTCGTCGTCGGTGACCGCCTCCGGGCCGGGCGCTAGCTCCCGCGCGATCCATCCGGTCAACGCCGGCTGGGCGGCGATCGTGCGGGCCAGCCGCAGCCCGGCGAGCATCACCCGCTCGTCCTCGCCGTCCGGGTCGGTGAAGTACCGCGGGTCGACGCGAGCCTTGTCCCGGAAGTCGCGGGACCGCAGCCGCACCGTGCCGCGCGATCGTCCCCGGGTCACGTTCGGCGTCAGGCAGAAGCCGTTCTCGGTGGTCGGGTAGCCCCACCGGACCGTGTTGAGGTCGAACGGCACCGACCCGTAGTGCATCATCAGGTCCGGCCGGTCCAGCCCTGGCCGGGTCGCGGCGAACAGCCCGATCTCCCACCACTGGGTCGACTCGGTGACCATCGGCGCGGCGGCTTCCCACATCACCAGGCCCTCGACGTGGTCGTCGAGGTTCGCGCCGACCCCGGGGGAGTCGACCACGACGTCCACCCCCACGTCGCGCAGGTGAGCGGCGGGCCCGATGCCGGAGAGCATCAGCAGCTTCGGGGTGTCGATCGCGCCGCAGGAGACGACGACCTCACGCCGGGCGGAGACCGTGAGTCGGTGCACCCGGTCGGCGGCGAGGTACTCCACCCCGGTGGCGCGCCGGTCGGAGAGCAGAACGCGAGACGCCCAGGCGTCGGTGACGACGGTCAGGTTCGGTCGGGAACCGAGCACGGGGTGCAGGTACGCGTGCGACGACGAGCTGCGGGTCCCGTCCGGCGACGCGTTGATCTGGAACCAGCCCGCACCGTTCACCACGGTCCGGCCGGTGTTGAACTCCACGGTCGGCAACCCGGCCTGCGCGGCAGCGGCCAGCAGTGCGACGCCGCACGGGTCCTTCGCCGGCACGGTCCGGACGTGCACCGGCCCGGATCGTCCGCGGTGCTCGCCGGGGGAGTCGGTGGTCTCCATCCGCTGTAACAGCGGCAGACACTCGTCGAAACTCCAGCCGGGCAGATCCCACGCCAGCAGGTCCTCGGGGAGAGGCCAGAACGCGATGCACGAGTTGTGCGACGAGCAGCCGCCGAGTACCCGGGCGCGGCTGTGCCGGAGGAAGCTGTTGCCCCGCTCCTGCGGCTCGACCAGGTAGTCCCAGTCGTACCCGGACTCGAGCAGGAACATCCAGTCGGTCAGCCGCAGGATCTTCTCGTCGCCGACGTCGGAGGGCCCGGCCTCGAGCAGGCACACCGACACGTCCGGATCCTCGGAGAGCCGAGCCGCGACGACGCACCCGGCACTCCCACCACCGACGATCACGTAGTCGAACTCGCGCACGGTCACCCCTTGAACCACCGCAGCGGCGACGGTGCCGTGTTCTGCCAGACGTGCTTCGCTTCGCGGTACTCGGCCAGCCCGGACGGTCCCAGCTCGCGTCCGTTGCCGGACTGCTTGACCCCGCCCCACTCGGCCTGGGGCACGTACGGGTGGTAGTCGTTGATCCAGACGGTTCCGGCGCGCAGACCGCGGGCGAACCGCTCCGCCCGGGCGGCATCGAGGGTCCAGACGGCACCGGCCAACCCGTACTCGGTGTCGTTCGCCAACGCCAAGGCCTCCGCCTCGGACGAGAACGTCTCGACGGTGAGCAGCGGGCCGAACGTCTCCTCGCGGACGATCCGCATGTCCGCGCGGCACCCGTCGAAGACCGTCGGCCGGTAGAAGAACCCGTTCGCCAGCGACGGGTCGTCCGGGCGGCGCCCACCGGCGACCAGCTTCGCTCCCTCGGCGAGCCCGGCCGCGACGTACGCCTCGACCTTGTCGCGGTGCGCGGCCGACACCAGCGGCCCGGTCTCCGACGCCGGATCGAGGCCGTTGCCGACCACGATCCGCTCGGCGCGGGCCGCGACCTCGGCGACCAGCGTGTCGTGGAGTGGCGCCTCGACCAGTAGCCGGGCTCCCGCGGAGCAGACCTGTCCGGAGTGGAGGAACACCGCGGTGAGCGCGTAGTCCACGACCGTGTCGAAGTCGCTGTCGGCGAAAACGACGTTCGGATTCTTGCCACCGAGCTCGACCGTCACCCGCTTGACCGTGTCGGCCGCCGCGCGCAGGATCCACTTCCCGGTGGCGACGCCGCCGGTGAACGACACCAGGTCGACGTCGGGGTGCTCGACCAGCGCGGCACCGACCGGCCCGGCGCCCAGCACCAGGTTCACCACTCCGGCCGGGACGCCGGCCTCCACCAGCAGCTCGACCAGCCGGATCGTGGTCAGCGGCGTGACCTCGCTCGGCTTGATCACCACCGTGTTCCCGGCGGCGAGCGCGGGCGCGACCTTCCAGGAGATCTGCAGCAGGGGGTAGTTCCACGGCGTGATCAGCGCGCAGACACCCACCGGCTCGTACACGATCCGGCTGACCACCGACGCCTGCCCGGTATCGACCAGACGCCCCGGATCGCTGTCGGCGATCGCGGCGTAGTAGCGGAACACCGCGATCACGTCGTCGACGTCCAGCGCGCTCTCGGCCAGCGTCTTGCCGGTATCGAGCGTCTCGGTCCGGGCGATCGTCTCCTTGTCCCGGGCGAGCAGGTCGGCGACCCGGGTCAGCACCGCGGCGCGGTCCCGGGCGGGAGTGTTCGCCCACTCGCCGGCGTCGAACGCCCGCCGGGCGGCGGTGATCGCCGCGTGCACGTCCGCGGCGTCGGCGATGTCGACCTGCGCCACGACGCTCCGGTCGGCCGGGTTGACGACGTCGTCCGTGCCGCCGCTCGACCCGGAGGTCCAGACTCCGTCGATGAACAGGCCGGGCACGACCACCGCCTTCTCGAATCGGCACAGCAGCCCGAGTGGGCATCGTTGCGCCACGAGCAGCCGGTTTCTCAGTGGGCAACAGCATGGCCGGACCCAAGATCGGGGTCAAGATTCTTCGGCGCACCTACAGTTGCGTCATGCGAAACAGCGAGCGCTTGGCGGACGCCGCCTCGTCTTCGGGGGGCGGGTCTTCGGGGGCCGCCGGGTCCTCCGGTGGGGTCCAGTCCGTCGATCGAGCGATCACCGTGCTGGAGATCCTCGCCCGCCGCGGCGACGCCGGGGTCAGCGAGGTCGCGGCCGAGCTGTCCGTGCACAAGTCGACGGCGTTCCGCTTGCTGGAGACGCTCGAGGACCGCGGGATGGTCGAGCAGACCGCCGACCGCGGCAAGTACCGGCTCGGCTTCGGGGTGGTGCGGCTGGCCGGGGCGGTGTCGGCGCGGCTCGACGTCGTCGCGCAGGGGCGGCAGGCGTGCGAGCGGCTCGCCGCGGAGGTCGGCGAGACCGTGAACCTCGCGGTACTGCGCGAGCACTACGCGGTCAACGTCGACCAGGTGCGCGGCCGGGCCACCGTGACCACGCACAACTGGGTCGGCCAGCTCACGCCGCTGCACGCCACGTCGAGCGGCAAGGTGCTGCTCGCGGCTTTGCCCGCGGCCGGCCGCCGGGCCGCGTACACGGCCGGCGGCCTGCCGGCCTACACGCCTGCCACGCTCGCGTCCGCGGCGGCGCTCGAAGACCAATTGGCGGACGTCCGGGAGCGCGGCTACGCGGTGACCGTGGAGGAGTACGAGGTCGGGCTCAACGCGGTGGCCGCTCCGGTCCGGGGCGCCGACGGGGCGGTGCTGGCGGCGATCAGCGTCTCCGGGCCCGCGTACCGGTGCCCGGTCGACCGGCTGCACGAGATCGCGCCGACCGTCGTCGTCGCGGGCGACGAGATCAGCCGCCGCCTCGGCTGGTTCGGCTGAGGCGCGGCATGTCCGGCCCCCGCTGTCACGAGGGGCGACGCCGCAGCACCGTGTCCAGGTAGGACCGTAACGCCGCGGTCGTCCCGACGTCCCGCCCGGCGCGCTCGGAGAGGAACCACCGGTGCTCCAGCACCTCGTGGAACACCTCGGCGGGCGCCAGCCGGCCGGCGAGTTCGGGCGGGACCGCGTCCACGACCGGTTGGTAGACGGTGTTCAGCCAGACGTGCCCCGCGGTGGTCTCCGGCACCGGCCTGCCGTCCCGCTGCTCCAGGTAGGCGCGGAACGATCGGAGGTCGTTGAGCAGCCGCCGCGCCTGCCCTTCCTGCACCTCCAAGCCGGTCAGCCGGAACAGCTCCCGCCGATGGTGGCCGATCTCGGCGACCCGGACGTCCACCCGGAGCCGGCTGCCCTCCGGTGACGTCACCAGCTCGACCTCGCCGACGTCGAACCCGAGCTCGTTGAGCGTGCGCAGCCGCTCGGCCACCCGGTACCGCTGCTCGTCGCGGGTGAACACCTCCTCCCGCGTCACCTCGTGCCAGAGCGCCTCGTACCGCTCCGGCAAGCTGTCGGCGACGTCGATCGGATCGACGTCCGGCGGCAGCAGTTCCCCGGCCCGCAGGTCGAGCAGCTCGCCGCCGATCCGCTCACCGGCCAGGTCGACGTCGTACCGGCGCTGGCCGGAGGTGAGCCGCCGGTGCCGCTCGACGGTCTCGGCGTCCACCAGGTAGGCGGCCAGCCGCCCGGCGTCCAGGCGGAACAGCGTGTTAGACAGCGAACAGTCCCCCCAGAAGATCCCGGCCAGGTGCAACCGGACCAGCAGCTCGACCAGCGGGTCGAGCAGGCGCTCCAGCGACAGCGGCCCGCGCGGGCCGGAGAACAGGTAGCGGTAGGACATCGAGTACTCGAGGTACCGGGTCACCAGGATCGCCTCCTGGTCGTCCGGCCGATCGACGCAGACCCCGAGCGCCGACACCGTCGGCAGCCCTTCCTGCTCGAACGCGGTGAGCAGCGCGTACTCGTGCCGGGCGAGCCGCTCGTTGATCTCCTTGAGCGCGTACACGCCGTCGGCTTCGGCGACGAACCGGACCACGTGCCGGGAGATGCCCCGCTGCGGGACGTCGAGGAGCAGCTCGGGGGCCCACTCGGCCAGCGGCTGCTCCCAGGGCAGCGCGAGCAGCCCCGCCGCGTCGGCGGCCGTCGGGCGGAACACGTACCGCATCAGCCCTCCCGCGCGGGAGTGGGTGGAGCGGTGCTCCGCCGGATCACCAGCCGGGTCGGCACCACCACGTGCCGGCCGGTCGGCTGACCGCGGAGCAGCGCGAGGAGCAGGTGGGCGGTGCGGACGCCCTGGTCGCGGGCGGGCTGGGCGACCGTCGTGAGGTCGGTGAGCTCGGCCAGCGGGTGGTCGTCGATACCGATCACCGAGATGTCCTCCGGTACCCGCAGCCCGGCCCGGCGGATCGTCCGGACGGCGCCCAGCGCCAGCTCGTCGGAGTGGCAGTAGACGGCGGTCGGCGGGTGGCGGCGGCTGAGAAGCGTCGCCATCGCATCGGCCGCTGCCACACCACTCCAGTCGATCGTCACGGCCAAGCCGGCGTCCACCGGCAGACCGGCGTCGCGGAGCGCCGCGAAGTACGCGTCGGCCCGGCCGGTCGTCCCCGTCCGGTCGGCCTCGTCCGGGTCGACCGCGGCGATCATCCCGATCCGCCGGTGGCCGAGGAACAGCAGGTGGTCCATCGCCTGTCGGCCGGCCTCCCCGTCGTCGATGTGGACGCTCGGGTACACCGCGTTCTGGCCGCCGGCCGCGACGATCAGCACCCCCATCCGCTCCAGGCGGCGCTGTTCGGCCTCGGCGACCCCGAACGCGACGACGACCACCGCATCCACCTTGCGCCGGGCCGGTAACCGGTGGAAGAAGTCGCGTCGATCGTCGGCGTCACCGACGTGGTAGAGCAGGACGTCCATCCCGGCGTCGGACAGCTCGGCCTCCAGGCCGCTCACCACCGCACCGAAGAACCACCGGTCGACGTGGGGCACGACCAGCGCCACCCGGCCCACCGCCCCGCGCGCGAGCCGGGAGGCCTCCGGCGAGACGACGTAGTCGAGCTCCTCGGCGATCCGCAATACGCGGGCGCGAGTGGACGGTGCGACGCCGTACGCGTTGCTCATCGCGCGCGACGCGGTGGCCAGGGAAACCCCGGCCAGTCGCGCGATGTCGGCCAGACTGCTCCGTCCCGACTGCGGCACGGTCGAGAAGTTTATGGAAGCGTTTCCGATCTTGTCGAGAGCGTCCAGGTCGGTTATTCGCCCCGCTTTCGACGCGCCCCTTGACGCCGCGCGGGGGGTGGCTCCACGCTTCTCGGAAGCGCTTCCGAAAGTGATCTGGATCACTCCACTTGGTCACTGGCTCGATCTCGGCAACGACGGCGAGAGAGGCGGAACGGTGAGACGGACAACGCACGTCCGACGGCGCGTACTGGGAAGCCGTGTTCTGGGTGCCCTGGCGGTACTCGGCCTGTTGGCCCCGCTCCTCACCGCCTGCGGTGGTGAGGAATCCGGCGGCCCGACCACGTTGACGTTCTACAGCTCCAACCCCAACCAGGTACCGATCGTCGAGAAGTGCGCCGTGGAGTCCGGCGGACGCTACACGCTCGACGTTCAGGCGCTCCCGAACACCGCGAGCGGTGCCCGGGAACAGCTGTTACGGCGGCTGGCCGCGGAGGACCGCGGCATGGACATCCTCTCGATCGACCCGCCGTTCATGGCCGAGTTCGCCAACGCCGGCTTCCTACGGCCGTTCACCGACGCCGAGCGCCGGCACTTCTCGTACGACGTGTTGGCCGGGCCCCTCGAGCAGGGCATCTTCGAGGACAAGATGTACTCGGCGCCCGCCAACGGGAACACCCAGCTGCTCTGGTACCGCAAGTCGGTGCTGAAGAAGGCCGGTATCGACCCGAGCGCCGGACCGGTCACCTGGGACCAGCTCATCACCGCCGCCGAGAAGGCCGGGGTGACGTTCGCCGCGCAGGGACGTCGCAACGAGAGCCTGATGGTGTGGGTCAACGCGCTGGTCGAGTCGGCAGGCGGGACGATCCTGAGTCCGGACTCCGAAGGGAAACCCGCCGACGAGGTGACGTCCGGGCTGGACAGCGACGCCGGGCGGCAGGCCGCCCGGATCATGCGGAAGCTGGCCGACTCGCCGGCCGCCTACCCGGGCTTCAGCACCGGCGGCGAGGAGAACTCGCGCGCCGCGTTCCAGGCCGCGGACGGCGGCTTCATGGTGAACTGGCCGTACATCTGGGCCGCGGCCCAGACCGCGGTCGCGGACGGCTCACTCGCCGAGAGCTTCCTCGACGACGTCGGATGGACGCGCTACCCCCGAGTGCTCGCCGACCGCGAGAGCGCACCACCGTCGGGCGGCCTCGGCCTCTCGATCAGCGCGTTCAGCCGGCACCAGGACCTGGCCGTCGACGTGATCCGCTGCGTGCTCTCCCCGACGAACCAGAAGGCGTACATGTTCACGGCCGGTGACCCGGCCGTCATCGGCTCGATCTTCGACGACCCGGAGGTCCGGGAACGGTTCCCGATGGCCGACGCCATCCGGGAAGGCATGGCCGACGCGGGGCCGCGGCCGGTCACCCCCTACTACGGCGACGTCACCGCAGCGGTCCAGTCGGGGTTCCACCCGCCGGACGAGGTAACCGAGTCGTCGGCGAAGGAAACCGGCGACCTGCTCGAGGCCGTCCTGTCCAACGAGCGGCTGATTTAGGAGCGTCGATGAGCACCACGATCCCCGCCGCCCCGCCGGAGGCCGCTCCGGTTCCGCCCCGCCGGGCCCGCCCGGCGATGACCGACCGGACCCGCCACGAACGGCGGCTGGGCTGGATGCTGGCCGGCCCCGCCCTGTTCGTGATGGTCGCCGTCACCGGCTATCCGATCCTCAACGCGCTCTGGCTCTCGCTCTTCGACTACCGGCTCACCGACCCCGACGGCCGCGAGTTCGTCTGGTTCGCCAACTACGCGACGATCTTCACCGACGGTCTGTTCTGGCGGCAGTTCGGCGTCACCGCCCTGATCACGGTCGTCACGGTCTCGGTGGAACTCGTGCTCGGGTTCGCGCTGGCCATGGTGATGCACCGCGCGCTCTACATGCGGACGCTGTTGCGCACCGCCATCCTGATCCCGTACGGCATCATCACGGTCGTCTCCGCCTTCTCCTGGCAGTACGCGTTCAGCAACACCTACGGCTTCGTCAATCCGTGGTTCGGGCTGGGCGATCAGGACTGGTTCGGCAACACCTGGACGGCCCTGTTCGCGATCTGCGTCGCGGAGATCTGGAAGACGACCCCGTTCATGTCGCTTCTCCTCCTTGCCGGGCTGGCACAGATCCCGAACGACTACCTGGAGGCGGCGACCGTCGACGGCGCCACGCCGTGGCAGCGGTTCAAGCGGGTCATCCTGCCGAACATGAAGGCCGCGATCATGGTCGCGCTGCTGTTCCGGACGCTCGACGCGTTCCGCATCTTCGACAATGTCTTCATCATGACCGCTGGTGCGCAGGGCACCGAGACGCTGTCGTTCCTCGCCTACCGGCAGACGATCAGCCGGGTGATGGTCGGTCTCGGGTCTGCGGTCAGCGTGATCCTCGCGGTGATCGTCGTCCTGATCGCGTTCCTGTTCGTCAAGGTCTTCCGCACCGACCTGTCCCAGCAGAAGGGAGGCAACTGATGAAACCCGGACGCCGGGCCGAGGTCGCCTGGATCGTCGGCGGGATCGCGGTGGTCCTCTACGCGATCGTGCCGGTCGCCTGGATCGTCTCGCTCTCGTTCAAGGGCGGCGACGACATCACCAACCAATCGTTCCTCCCCTCGGCCTTCACCTGGGAGAACTACCGGATCGTTTTCGCGTCCGACCTGTTCACGACAGCGCTGCGCAACTCGATCGGGATCACGATCATCGCGACCACGATCTCGGTCGTGCTCGCAACGCTCGCCGCCTACGCGGTGGCGCGGCTGGAGTTCCCCGGCAAGCGCCTGATCCTGGGCGTCGCGCTCGCGATCACGGTGTTCCCGATCATCGCGATCGCCACCCCGCTGTTCAACATGTGGCGGAACATCGGCCTCTACGACACCTGGATCGGGCTGATCATCCCGTACCTGTCGTTCTCCCTTCCGCTCTCGGTCTACGTCCTCTCGGCGTTCTTCCGGGAGATCCCGTGGGAGATGGAGCAGGCGGCTCAGGTCGACGGCGCGACGAGCTGGCAGGCGTTCCGGAAAGTGATCGTGCCGCTCGCGGCCCCCGGCGTGGCCACCGCCGCGATCCTGACGTTCTTCGCGGTCTGGAACGACTTCATCTTCGGTATCACGCTCACCTCGAGCGAGAGATCCCGGCCGGTTCCGGCGGCGCTCGCGTTCTTCAGCGGGGAGTCGTCGTTCTCCGAGCCGACCGCGCCGATCGCCGCGGCCTCGGTGATCATCACGATCCCGGTGATCGTTCTCGTCCTGTTCTTCCAGCGTCGAATCGTCGCCGGTCTGACCGCCGGTGCGGTCAAGGGTTAGGGGAGGGACGCCATGGCAGCCATCGAGATGCGCAACATCGTCAAGGAGTACGGCGACGGCTTCAAGGCCGTGAACGACGTCAGCATCGACATCGCCGACGGCGAGTTCATGATCCTGGTGGGTCCCTCCGGGTGCGGCAAGTCGACGCTGCTGCGGATGATCGTCGGCCTGGAGGACATCACCGACGGCGACATGATCATCGGCGGAAACCGGGTGAACGAGAAGGCACCCCGGGACCGGAACCTGTCGATGGTGTTCCAGAACTACGCGCTCTACCCCCACCTCTCGGTGTTCGAGAACATCGCGTTCCCGCTGCGGCTCAAGCGCGGCGTCAAGGAGGAGGAGATCAAGCAGCGGGTGGAGGAGGCAGCGGCCACGCTCGAGCTGACCGAGCACCTCCAGCGCAAGCCCGCGAACCTCTCCGGCGGCCAGCGTCAGCGGGTCGCGATGGGCCGGGCGATCGTGCGCCAGGCCGACGCGTTCCTCTTCGACGAGCCGCTCTCCAACCTCGACGCCAAGCTGCGCGGCCAGATGCGCACCGAGATCTCCCGGATGCAGCGTCGGCTGGGCACCACGACCGTCTACGTCACCCACGACCAGACCGAGGCGATGACGCTCGGCGACCGGGTCGCGGTGCTGCGCAAGGGCGTGCTCCAGCAGGTCGCCTCGCCCCGGGAGCTCTACGAGCAGCCGGTCAACCTGTTCGTCGCCGGATTCATCGGTTCGCCGCCGATGAACTTCCTGCCGGCCGTGGTCGAGAAGACCCGGTTACGGTTGCCGTTCTTCGATCTCGACGTGTCGGCCGAGGTCGCCGAGCGGATCGCGCAGTGCGACCTGGTGCTGGCCGGCGTGCGTCCGGAGTACTTCGAGGACGCGCGGGTCGTCGACGCCTCGAAGCGGGACGCCGGGACGACGTTCCGCGCCCGGGTGGACGTGACCGAGTGGCTCGGTGACTCGCAATACGCCTACCTGCCGTTCGAGGCGCCTCCCGAGGTGGTCACGCAACTGGCCGAGCTGGCCAAGGAACTCGACACCGAGGCGCTGCGCACCCAGGCCGTCGTCTCGATCGACTCGATGAGCCGGATGCGGGAGAACGCCGACGCCGAGTTCTGGGTGGACACCCGCCGGATCCACCTGTTCGACCCGCGCACCGGGGACAACCTGACCCGGGACGAGGAGGTGGCCGCCGAGCTCGCGCAGGAGGAGGAAGAGGAGGTCCGGGCCCGGACCGCGGAGCAGGAGCGCACGCCGGCGGACGGCGCCGACCGGGCCTGACGCAGCCGCACACGGGGGAAGGGGCACGGATGGCCGGCGACGAGTGGTGGCGGAGCGCGGTGATCTACCAGGTCTACATCCGCAGCTTCGCCGACGGGAACGGCGACGGGCTGGGCGACGTCGCCGGGATCCGGAACCGTCTGCCGTACCTCGCGGACCTGGGCGTCGACGCGATCTGGATCAACCCGTGGTACCCGTCGCCGATGGCCGACGGCGGCTACGACGTCAGCGACTACCGGGACGTCGATCCCCGCTTCGGGACGCTCGCCGAGGCGGAGAGCCTGGTGGACGAGGCGCACGCCCACGGGCTGCGGGTGCTTCTGGACATCGTGCCGAACCACACGTCCGACGCGCACCCGTGGTTCCGGAGTGCGGTGGCGGCCGGCCCCGGTGCGCCGGCCCGCGACCGCTACCTGTTCCGGCCGGGCCGGGGTGCGGACGGTTCGGTGCCACCCAACGACTGGTCCAGCGTCTTTGGTGGCCCGGCCTGGACCCGGGTGACCGAGCCGGACGGCCGGCCGGGGCAGTGGTACCTGCACCTGTTCGACCCCTCCCAGCCGGACCTGAACTGGGACCATCCGGCCGTGCGGGCCGAGTTCGTCGCCACGCTCCGGTTCTGGTTCGACCGTGGTGTCGACGGGTTCCGGATCGACGTCGCGCACTCGCTGATCAAGGAGCCGGGCCTGCCCGACCTGGCGGGCCGGCGGTTCCCGGCTCCCGGAAGCGCGGACGGACATCGTGGGCCCGGCGTGGAGGCGCACCCGCACTGGGACCGCGAGGAAGTGCACGAGGTCTACCGCGAGTGGCGCGCGGTGGCCGACACCTACGACCCGCCGCGGATCTTCGTGGCCGAGGCCTGGGTGGACGAGCCGGAGCGGCTCTCCCGGTACCTGCGCCCGGACGAACTGCACACCGCGTTCAACTTCATCTACCTGATGGCCCCGTGGCGCGCCGCCGACCTGCGCCGCACGATCGTCCGGACCCTCGCGGAGCACCTCGCCGTCGGCGCGGCGCCGACCTGGGTGCTGTCCAACCACGACGTCGCCCGGCACGTGTCGCGCTATGCCCGTGCCGAGCAGTCCACGCCGACCCGGCAGCTCGACGATCTGCTCGATCGCCCCGCCGACCTGGCACTCGGTACCCGCCGCGCCCGGGCCGCCCTGCTGCTCACGCTCGCGCTGCCCGGGAGCGTCTACCTGTACCAGGGGGAGGAGCTGGGCCTGCCCGAGGTGGAGGACCTGCCCGAGGACGTGCTGCAGGACCCGACCTGGCACCGGTCCGGCCACACCGAGCGAGGCCGCGACGGAAGCCGCGTGCCGCTGCCCTGGAGCGGTAGTTCGCCGCCGTTCGGGTTCGGGCCGGGGCCGACGACCTGGCTGCCCCAGCCGCCGTCGTGGGCGGGGCTGACGGTCGAGGCGCAGGCCGGCGATCCGGCGTCGATGCTGGAGCTCTACCGAACGGCCCTGCGTACTCGCCGGACGATGCCGACGCTCCCGAGCGCGCCGTTCCGGTTCCGGGACGAGTTCGGGCCGGACGTCGTCGCGTTCGAGCGGGACGCCGGGTTCCTCTGTGTCGTGAACCTCGGGCGCTCGCCGGTGCTGCTACCGCCGCGGGCGACCGTCCTGCTGGCCAGCACACCGCCGGAGGAGCAGGTCACGGGCGTCCTGCCCGTGGACGCCGCGGTGTGGCTCGGACCGTGAGGCACCGCACGCGCTAACTTTTCTTTGCATGTGCCGCTCCTGGTTGTCTAGGGTGAGTCCGTGACGCGCTCACCGCCCACCGGGGACGAACTGGTCGCGGTCCTGTCGACGCTGGCCAACCCGCACCGGTTGCGGGTGGTCGCGGCGCTGCGCCGGGAGCGGACGTACGTGAGCCGGCTCGCCCGTGAGTTGGGCATCAGCCGGCCGCTGCTCCAGGTGCACCTGCGCAAACTGCAGGCCGCCGGCTTGGTCACGTCGCAGCTCGAGCTCTCCGAGGACGGCAAGGCGCTGCGCTACTACCAGGTGACCGAGTTCGCGTACCAGCTCACCCCGGACACCATCACGGCCGCGGTGCCGACCCTCAGCACGAACCCACCCGCCGAAGCGACGAAGGGAACCTGACCATGGACGGGCACGAAATGGCGGAGGTCGTGGGGACGGTCGGCATCTTCACGTTCATCACGGTCGTCGTCTGGCAGCTGTTCGCCACCTGGCGTGCCAAGGCCGCGCTCGTCCGCGAGGCCGAGTACCGCGAGCTCGCGGCCCGGCTGGTCACCGGCCAGGAGGAGTCCAACCGGCAGCTGGCCGACCTGTCCGGTCAGCTCTCCGACCTCCGCACCCGCATGACGCAGTTGGAACGCGTCCTGACCGAGGTGGAGTAACCGCGCCGAAAGCGTGGGCCGTCGAGCGGCAACTCGACGGCCCAGGTGAAGAAGCACTTCCTCGCCTGCACGGCGAGTTCTACCGAATCGCTCCTCCAGTGAAAGGACACCAGGTCATGCTGGGTCTGCGCAACTCTCCCTCCGGCGTGCCCGAAAACCGGCCGCCGCTCCGGCCGCCGGTCGTGGAGCGGATCGCCGACTGGTCGGCCCGCCACCGGTTCGTCGCGATCGCCGGGTGGCTCGTGGCGGTCCTGCTCGCGGTCGTCGCCGGCGGCCTGGTACCCGGGCCCGGCGCCCGCAGCGTCGATCCGGGCGAGACCGGCCGCGCGCAGCAGGTGCTCGACGCCCAGGAGGATGCCCAGGCGATCCAGGAGAGCGTCCTGGTCCAGGCCGCGGACCCGGCCGCGGTGCGGACGGCGGTGGCCGGGCTGGTCGCGGCGTTGCGCGGGGCCGCGGTCGCCGAGGTGTGGTCACCCCTCGATCCGGGCCGTACCGAGCGGCTGACGCCCGACCGGCGCTCCGCACTCGTCACGTACCAGATCGCCGGGCCGGTCGAGGGAGCGTCGGTGCGCGCCGACGAGGTGGCCGCGGTGGTCGGCCGCGTCGCGGACGACCACCCCGGCGTCCGGCTCGCCCTCGCCGGTGACCGGAGCCTCGCCGCGGCGGTCGAGACCGCGATCGGCGACGACGTGCGTCGCTCCGAGCGGATCTCGCTGCCGCTCACCGTGGCGATCCTGCTCGTCGTGTTCGGAGCACTGGTCGCCGCGAGCATCCCGGTGCTGCTCACCGCGACCGCCGTCGTGACCACGTTCGGTCTGCTGCAGGTCGTCGACCACTGGCTGGCGGTGAACAGCGCGGCCAACACGATGGTGCTGCTGATCGGCGTCGCGGTCGGCGTCGACTACGCGCTGTTCTCGCTGCGGCGGGTGCGGGAGGAGCGTGCCGCCGGGCAGGACACCCGGAGCGCGGTGCGGATCGCCGCCCGGACCTCCGGCCGGGTGATCCTGGTGTCCGGTTTGATCGTCATCGTCTGCTTGAGCGGTCTGCTGCTGACCGGGATCGGCGTGTTCCGTGGCGCGGCGATCGGGATCGCGCTCGTCGTCGCGGTGGCGATGCTGGGCTCGCTGACCGTCCTGCCCGCGGTGCTCGCCGCGCTCGGACACCGGGTCGAGTGGGGGCGCCTGCCCTGGTGGGGCCGGCGTCGTGCGGCCGGACGTCCGTCCAGGGCGTGGGGGCGGCTGGCGTCCGCGGTCACCCGGCGGCCGGTGGCCTGGGGCGGCGCCGCGGTGGTGGGGCTGCTGCTGATGGCCGTGCCCGCCACCGGCATGCGCTTGCAGGACGCCCCGGTCACCGACAGCCTGCCGCGGAGCGTTCCGGCGATCGACGCCGGCGTGCGGATGAACGACGCGTTCCCGGGCGCCGCCGCGCCGGCTCGCGTCGTCGTGTGGGCCGACCCGGGCGTTCCGCTCGACGCCCGGCAGGTGGCCGAGGCGCTGGGCGGGATCGACCGCGTGACGGTAGCGGAGTACGGGGACGCCGTCCTCGCCCGGGTTCCGCTGCCCGGCTCGGGTACCGACCCGACGTCCACCCGGGCGCTGCGGGACCTGCGCACCCAGGTCCTGCCGGACGCGCTCCACGACCTCGACGGCGTCCACTGGGCGGTGGCCGGGCGCACCGCGTTCGCCGCCGACTTCGCCGACCAGCTCTCCCGCCGGACGCCGCTGGTGCTCGCGTTCGTCCTCGGGCTGGCGTTCGTGCTGCTCTTCGCGGTGTTCCGGTCGATCCGGGTCGCGGCGGCGTCGATCGGGCTGAACCTGCTGTCGGTGGGGGCCGCGTACGGCGTCCTGACCTGGGTGTTCCAGGAGGGGAACCTGAGCGGTCCGCTCGGCTTCACCGCGTACGGAGGCGTCGTCGGCTGGCTACCGCTGTTCCTGTTCGTCCTGCTGTTCGGGTTGAGCATGGACTACCACGTGTTCATCCTCAGCCGGATCCGCGAGCGCCGGGCGGCGGACGCGGCGGTCGGCCCCGGTGCGCACCGAGACGCGATCGTCGGCGGGATCGCGTCCAGCGCGGGGGTGGTGAGCAGCGCCGCCGTGATCATGACCGCGGCGTTCTCGATCTTCGTGACGCTCAGCGCGGTCGAGTACAAAATGCTCGGTGTCGGTGCGGCGGTCGCGATCCTGCTCGACGCCACCGTGGTGCGCGGCGTGCTGCTGCCCGCGACGCTGGCGGTGCTGGGCCCCCGTGCCCTAGGACCGCGCCGTGCCCCCGAACCGCCCCGGTCCACGCTCGACCCCCGATCGGTGGTCGACGAATCGTCCGGTACCCGACATGACGCTGTCCCGAATCCCGCGAATGCGGATGGATAGGAGGCGCCCGACGGGGTGCAACCGTCGGGGTCAGGGGGCCAGGGACGGGCGCCACGGGGGAGCCCGTCTCTGCGAGGCCCCTCGTCAGGACAGCATCAGCACCGGCTGAGCGTCCAGCTTCTCCGCGGCGTCCAGCACCGCGGCGCCGTCCTCCTTCGATCGCTCCTCGGCGATCGTCATGGCTGCGAAGTCGCTGGTCGGTCCCTTGTCGACCAGGACGTACACGGTCACGTACGAGCCGCGCAGTGGCGCCGCGAAGGCGTGCTCCACCGCGTACGTGCCGCTCGGCCCGGCGTCGACCAGCTTCGTCGTCGCCTCGACCGCGATTCCCCTGGTGTCGTAGCGGACGAGTACCGCCCGGACCGACGGCGCCGGCGCGGTGGCCGTCTTGAATCCACAGGAGACCTGCTGGGTCCCGCCGTAGCTCGAGTTCGTCGCCCAGAAGTCCGGGGCGGTGGGGCTCTGCGCCGAGCCCTGGGTGGTTCCGCTCCGGCTGGCGGTCGGTGTCCGAGGCTCGTCGTCCGAGCCGCCGACCGCCATCCAGACCACTGCGACGACCACGGCGACGATCAGCACCAGCACGCCGAGCACGGCCGCGATCCCGGCGGGGCCCGGCGGCCCGGCGTCGCCCCCCGGCCCGGCGTCGCGCTTCCGGAGGACGGGGGCGAAGAACGCCGCGAGACGGCTCCGGGTCCGGTGCGCGACCCTCCGGTCGGAGCCGGGCTCGACGTCGGCGTCGGAGGCGTCCGGGCGGGAAGCGTCCGGGCGGGAGCCGTCGGAGCGGGAAGCATCGGGGCGGGAGGCGTCGCGCGTGCGCGCCCCGGCGGACTGCGCGCCCCGCTGGGCGGCGGCGAGCTGCTGGCGCGTCGTCGTCAGCTCCTGCCGGGCCGACGCCAGCTCCTGCCGCGCCGAGGTCAGCTCGCGATGCTCGTCCTGCCACAGCGGGAGCACCTGGCCGACGAGATCCGCCGTCGTCCTGGTCAGTCGCGGCAGGCTACCGAGGTCCCGCAGGTGCGCCTCGAGCGTCGTCGACTGGGTGTCGGACACGGCGACCAGCACGTCGCGTTCGTCGTAACCGTGCTGGAGAAGGCACTCCAGCCCCGCGTCGACGACGATCGTCCGGTCGGACGCCGCGCGGGCCCGGTCCCGCGTGGTCCTGGCGGCGTAGGACGCCATCCGCGCCCACCACTGCGGCGGCGTCGGTCCCTCGATCTGCCGGTGCGCGGCCGCGTCCGCAGCCTGCTCGTTCACCCAGCCGGTGACCAGGGCGTACAGACGTTCGTCCCACTCAGCCGGCCGCTCGGAGACGGCCAGCGCGCAGGCGAGGAGACCACCGAACAGCCGGGCGGAGCGGACGTCCAGCTGTTCGGTCACCGCGCGGACCGCACCCAGTGGGTCGACCGACGTCTCGATCTGCCGCCGCACGTCGTCGCCGACCGCGTCGCGCTGCCGGATGCGGGCAGCGATCCCGGCGGCGTCGAACGGGTACAGGTCGGGGTGGTCGGCCGGCTGGTACCCCATGGCCTTGAACAGGGGCGCGCAGGCGATCCGCGCCGCCTGGCTGCTCCAGCGCCCGTACCGCGCGGTGAACGCCTGGATCAGGGCCCAGTTCTGCTCGTGGTCGAGGCTCTGGTTCACGATCGAACCCAGCCAGGCGAGGTACCCGTCGGACGGTGAACGGTCATCGCTGGGCAGGCCCAGCGCGTCCGCGACCGCGTCGTCGGTCTGCAGATGGCCGAGAAGCCCCTGGAACAGCAGCACGGCGACCCCGGTCTCCAACGTCGCGCTCCCGCCGCGGATCAGCCCGGCCGCGGCGTGCGGCGCCGAGGCCGCGTACTGCCGGACCGTGTCCGGCGCGGCGAGCAGCTTGGCCGTGTGTCCCTCGCTCACCAGACGCGGGACGTCGAGCGCCGGGCGCTGCCAGGCGGCGTAGGTGCGCTCCAACGCGGTCCGCACCGACTCGGCGTTCGCGGTCTCTTCCGGGTCGGCGACGTAACCCTGGGCCAGGCCGCGCGCGACGAGCGTCACCAGGTCGCCGGTGTCCGCGCCGCGCTCCAGCCGACGCCGCTGCCCGCGCATGTTGTCGAGCCAGAGGTCGACCTCGGCCGCCGCCGACCCGGCGAGCCGGCGCATGGGCGGCGACCACTCGCCGACGACGGCGTTCTGCGCCGCGCGGACGGACTTCGCCGGCTGCAGCAGGCAGGTGTGCCAACGCAGCGCCCGCGACACCTTCGTCGGAACCACCGCGAGCACCGCGGGCAGCACGTTCGCCATCAGCTCCGGTCCGGCCGGCACGATCGTCATGCCGGCCGAGCCCAGCAGCGCGGTGAGCAGCTCCGCGGTGGCCTTCTCGAACTCGGCGTCGCCGGTGACCGCGGACGCGACCGCCGGTACGCTCACCTCCGACCGGCTCCACGGCATCCGGTCGGCGCTGCCGCGGTCCGCGCTGGTCACCAGTGCCGCCGCCGCACGCCAGACGACCGACGCCGGATGCCGGCCGTGAGCGAAGGCGAACTGGACGGTGCCCGCCCGGTGCCCGAGGCCGCGGCCCTGCACGGTGAAGCACCAGTGGTCCGCCGAGCCGATCGGAACCGAGGACAGGCTCCAGATCGGAATTCCGGTGAGGTCCTGGAGGCTCTCCGGCGGCTGGGGGACCAGCTGGAGCTGGTCGTTCGCGACCGCCCAGTACTGGTCGGGGACGTTCTCGGTGGACTCCCGCTCCTGCCGCCAGCCCTGGCCGGTGTCGGTCCACCCGACGGTGGTGAAGCCCACGGTCTCCATCACAGCACTCCTCGGAGCACGCGCAGCAGCAGCTGGGTCAGGGAGGCGGATCGTTCCTCGGTGTCGGCGAAGTCGACGTCGTCGTCGAGCGGATCCATCGCCGGCCGGTCCCGGCCCGCGCGCTCCTGCGGCGTCGCCGCGAGCGGCGAGCAGAGGAAGATCCGCAGGTCCGCCCAGGGCATGCTCATCAGTCCGACCATCGCCTCGCCGTATCCCAGCGCGAAGACCAGGCCGCAGCCCATCGCGGACATCACCAGGTCACGGGTGAGCAGCGGGTCGTCCACACCGGCCCGTCCCGCCTGGTCGGGTGTTCCCGGCTGGAGCGCGAGGCGCAGATGCTCGCCGATCGACGGGACGTGCAACACCGGCCCGTCGTAGTACGGATCCGCCGGATCGTTGCCGAGCCGCACGTCGGCGGCTTGGCCTTCCTCCACGAGCTGCCAGAAGAGGCGGGCGTCCGAGTAGTGGTCGAGCAATGAGTCCGCCAGGTCGGAGAGGCGCTGCTGCAGCACGTACTCGTCGGCGACCACGCGGACGTCGAGCCGCTTGAGCAGCTCGGCGCAGTCCGGGTCCGGGTGGTAGACCTCGCCGACGTTGCGGGCGACGTGGTCGAAGTAGTGCACGATCCCGGCCTTGAACGCGCCGCTCCTGCCGATGTCGTCCAGCCGCATCTTCTCCAGCGCCAGCCGGATGACGTCGACCTTGCTGACCGCCACCAGCAGCCGGACCCGGCCGAGGTCGTCGGTGAGGAACTCACCCTCGAGCTTCGTGATCCGCTGGGCGATCGTGCGCTGCACCCGGCGACGCTGCGCCCGGACCGTCCGGGTGAAGTTCTCGGCGTCCGGGTCGTCGCTGGTGGCGCCGGGGCGGAGGCTGCCGCGCAGCAGGCGGTCGTAGGAGCCGGCCTCCTGGGACTCCAGCGCCTCGCGGGCGAACCGGTCGAACACCGACGCCTCGAGCAGCGGGTCGATCGCCCAGACCAGCGCGTTGTAGCCGCGCAGGGCGGCCCGCTCGCGGACGGTGCCGACCGCGCTGCGCTCGTCCCGATCCTCGAAGAACTCGCCGGCGAGGTCGACGACACAGGTCCAGCCGTGCCGGCCCGAGGTGCCGTCGCCGACCCGGGTGCGCAGCATGATCGGCTGCGGCGGCATCGTGCCCCAGCTGGTCTCGTCGACCATCGTCTCGGTGACGGTCTCCTTCAGCAGTTCGGTCACCGCGTCGTACATCACCGGAGAGACCAGGGTGTTGAGGATCTGGTACGGCGCGAGACTCTGCGCGACCGTGGCACCGATCGGCTGGCCGGTGCTGATCGTCGCGTCGTACTGGGTGCGACGCTGGTTGAGCGTGTAGTCCTCGAGCGGAGCTCCGGCGAAGGTCCGGACCGTCACCCGCTCGTCGCGTCGGCCGCCGGGGAAGTCGCCCACGTGCGTCAAGCTCTGGTCGAGCATGCGGGTGAGCAGGTAAGTCTTGCCGGACGCCACCGGCCCCATCGCGGCGACCGTGTTCCAGTAGTGGACGCCGAAGTGCTTCTCGTTCTCCCCGAGCGCGGCCGAGTACGGGAAGATGTGCCCGTTGCCGCAGAGGATGTAGGTGTACTCCACCCCGTTCGGGTGGAACGCCGGCTGGTAGGACTTGCGGGTCGCCGTGCGATTGCCCACTACCGACAGACGCCAGGTGTGCCTGCGGTCCACCGGGCTCCCGACCTCCAGGCACAGCGCCGGACGCCGCACGTAGAGGTTGTCGGCACCGACCTCCGGCACGTCCCCGAGGACCGCCGCGCAGGCCGGGCACCGATAGCCGTAGCGGGCGCGGACCTCGGCGAGGACCTCCGGACCGGGCTCCCGTGGCGCGTCGCCCGCGGTCAGCCACTTCTGGTCGAACGGCTCGAACGGCTCGTCGGTCATCGCAGCAGGCCGATCACGAGGCAGACGGCGGTGCCGACGATCAGTACCGCGAGTGCGAGGACGCCGCCGGTGCGCAGCCCGGAGACGGTACCGGCGGAGCGGCCGGCGCGGGCGGCACGGGCGAGGTAGGCGGCGATCGCGGTGTCGACGACGCCTTGGGACGACGCGCGCTTCGACGTCGGCCCGCTCCACTCGCCCAGCTGATAGGTGAGCGCGGCGAGCCGCTCGCGCTGCGGCTGGCACGCGCGCCAGACCGCGGCGTCCAGGGCACGGCGTCCGGTGAGGATCTTCAGGAACTCCGACATCAGCTCACCAGCTCCCGGAGGATCGTGACGACGAGAAGTAACGCGAACACCGGCAGACCGACCAGCCAGGGCCAGCGCGCCGCCCGGAACTGCCGCCGGGCGATCTCGCTCCCGACCAGCACGGTCGCGTCCACCACCGCGTCCGGGGCGTCCGGTGGGATGAGCGCGGCCGGGAGGGCGCGGCGCACCTCGTCGATTCCGGCGCGCTGGGCCTGGATCTGGGCGGTGTCCACCGGCGGCGGGGGCGGGCCGGTGGCGAGGCTCGGCGTTCCCGGAGTGGTTTGGCCGTTGAGGACGTCGGAGATCCACTGCTCCGCCGACCAGTTGCCGTACTCGTCGAACGGCTCGTCGAACGGCTGCACCAGCGGGTCGATCACCCCGTCCCACTCGGTGCCCCAGGCGCTGCGGAGCATCACCCGGATCTCGTCGCCGGTGATCGGACTCGGGTCCCGGGCGGCCCGCCCGATCACCGCGTCGGCGGTCGCCGTTCCGGCGACCGCACCGAGCGCCACCAGCGCGAACCCGTAGCGGTCGTGCGCCTTGAGCACCTCGGGCGTGATCGGCCGGCACGCGCGGATCGCCGCCGCCAGCTCGGGGTGCGTGTACGGGAGCGTCAGGCGGATGTCCTGCGGGCGGGAGTCCAGCCGGAGCACCGCGTCCGCATCGATGAGTACGAAGCTCTCGACGGCGCCCACCGAGTACGAGCGGACGTTGTCCGGCTTGATGTCGCAGTGCGCGATCCCGGCCTGGTGGCAGGCGTCGATACCGCGGGCGACCGCCTCCAGCTCTTGCAGCCGGTCCGTCCGGGGCACCGCACCGGCCTCGATGAACGGCATCGGCTCCGGCAGGTACCGGGTCAGCACGAGGAAGCAGTTCTCCGGCTGCGGGTTGTCGTCGCGCCCGAACCAGCTCCAGAGCCTGGCGTCCGAGGTCTCGAAGATGCCCTCGGCGTCGGCGCCCAGGTGGGTCGTGGCGACCTGCTGGACGCTCTGGTGCGTGAGGGCGGGAACGACCCAGACCGGCGCGACCGCCCAGGGCGGTCGCAGCGCGGTGCCGTTCAGGGTGGTGTTGGCGTCGAGAACGTCGCTGCTCTGCTGCTTGAAGTGGCGCATCAGCCAGTGCGCCTCGACCGGGGTCGCGCACCAGTACGCCTTCACGAACCAGTTCTTGAACGGTAACTGCGCCCGCTCGCCCCGCAGGCCCGCCCGGCCGACCTGCGCGGGAAGCGCCTCGGCGGTCAAGCCGCGGGTGTAGAGGACGTGTGCGCTGATCAGCTGCGCGTCGTGCTCGCCGTCCGCCGGAATCGGGTACTTGCGGACGACGCTCTGCCGGTTGTCCGGCGGAGCGACGTCGACCGGCAGCGCCCACCCGCCGACCGGCAGGTGGACCCGGTACCAGGGTGCGGTCTGGAGATCCGGCGCCGCGCTCATCAGGCCTCCTCAGCCGAGATCGTGTACTGCAGGACGGACTCGCCGGGCTTGGTGCGGTGTCGCCAGCGCAGGACGCCGATCCGTGGCAGGGGAACGATGTCGTTCGTCGCCAATTCGAGCGCGTCGAGTGCGATCAGGTAGTCGGGGCGGGCGCCGGTGCGCAGCAGGTGCGCGCGCCCCTGCCAGTAGCAGAGGAACAGCAGGCGCCCACCGGGGATCGAGCGGAGCAGGCTCAGGTCCATTCCGGCGGCGCCGTCCTCCGCGCCGCCGACGCCGCGCCCGACCGGGACCCAGACCGGAGCAGGACGCAGCGTGAACAGCCAGCTCGGCGCGGTGGGCGACGGGGCAGCGCCGTAGCTGAAGCGGATCGTCCGCTGGCCGGAGAGCGCGCGGGGGGATCGATCCGGGCCGAGCTGGGGGATCGGCGGCAGCGACGCCAGCGCCTCGGCGGCCGGGTCGTGCGGTGCGTCGGAACTCACGAGCGGCACGGACGCCCGGCCCGGGACCGTCGTGGGCTCCAGCGAGGGCGGCGGCCCGATCGGGTTCGTGGTCGGCTGCGTGAACCGTCGGCGCGTCGGCGCACCGGGGGACGCCGGAGCGAGCGGGCGTGCGGGCGATCGGGGCACCGTGAAGCGCGAGTCGGCGCTCGCCGGCTCTGCCGCGGGAGGGGTCGGCGGTTCCGCCGCGGGAGGCGCCGTCGGAGGTGCGGGACGCGTGTCGGGCGGCGGGGCCTCGGAGCTGGTGGCGCCCGGGAGCCGGAGCCGGTATCCCTTGCCGACCAGCCCGTCCCCGCCGACGACGTCCGCTGCGACGTGCGCGGTACCCAGATTGACCTGGACGATCTGCGCCAGCGCGTCGGCGATGTTCGCGCGGAAGCGACGGTCGGCGGCCAACTCGTGCTCGGTCTCCACGACGACGCGGATCGGTCCGCCGGCTTCGATCAGCTCGGTGCCGTGCTCGGCGCAGAACTGGCTCACCTCCGCGAGCACCGCCTCGTACACCTCGGCCGCGTCCTCGCGCCGCTGTCGGTCGCCCACCGGAAACCTCCTCATTCGACGGCGTCGATGACCTGTTGGATGAGCCATCTGGCCCGCTTGCTCCCGGCCACGTCGTCCGGCGCATCCAGGGCGACCGCGAACGACACCGGACCGTCCGCGCCCTGCACGATCCCGACCAGCCAGGCCGTGCGGCACGCGTAGACGTCGGACGGGCAGGCGTCGTCGGGATGGATCTCGTGCGTGCCGGTCTTCACGAAGAGATCGCCCTCCGCCGTCAGCGCCTCGGCGGTGCCGTACTCGGCGGTCTTGCTCAGCGCGGCCCGGAGTTCCGCGGCCTCCGCCGGGGTGAGCGCCGACGCCGCCCGCACCGGCGCCACCTGCGTCGTCACCCCGGTCGCCGGGTCGGTGACGGCGGTGACCAGCAGCGGCCGGACCGGGACGCCGTCGTTCGCGATCGCGGCCATCACCGTGGCCAGGCCGATCGGAGTGCCCTCGACCTGACCCTCGCCGATCGCGTTGAGTCCCCGGCCGGATCCGGCCTCCGGGTTGGCCGGGATCCGGGTGTCGCTACCGAGTGTGCGATCGGCGAACTGCTGCGGCTCGGTCGCGCCGTAGCCCACGGTGCCGTCCTCGTTCGTCACGAGCGACTCCACGGTCAACCCGAGCGACGTCGCCATCCGGCTGATCGCGTCCCAGCCGACCGTGCGGGCGAGCTCCACGAACGCCGTGTTGCACGAGTACGCGAGCGCGTCGGTCAGCGTGATCGTGCCGTTCTCGGTGGCCGGGCACGCCCCGTCGGAGTAGTTGCGGATCGGTCGGTTGCCGTCCCACGTGGTGGTGGGCGGCGCCGGGATCCGATCCGACGCGTGGTGGCCCGGCTGGTGCAGGTAGGCGGCGGCCACCACGACCTTGAACGTGGAGCCGAGGCCGAACCGGCGGCCGACCACCCGGTTCACGTCGGTCGACGGCAGGTCGGTCACGGACTTCCGGCCGCCGACGTACCGGCGCTCGATCTCCTGCTCGGCGGCCTTCCGTGCGGTCTCGCCCTTCGTCGGTTCCTGCAGCCGGTAGTAGCCGCATCGGCGTCGCTCGTCGGCGTCGCGCTGCCCGACGCCGCAGTCGGTGCCGGGCCGCCCGGTGATCTCCCCGTCGTCGCCGACGACACCGGATCGCTGGCGGGTCTCCCACTCGGTGACGTCCGGACGCTCGCCGAACGGGGTGTCCGACGTCGGCGACGCGGTGGACGTCGGGGCGGCGCCGCAGGGACCCGGGCCCGCCGGCTCCGGAACGCTGCTTCCGGCGAGCACGCGCCCGGTGGAGGCGTCCATCACCACGATGCCGCCGGCGAGCGGGCTCCCACCCTCCGGGCTGGACCGTCGCATCGCGGTGTTGACGGTCCGCTGCAGGGCCGGGTCGAGACCGAGCGTCAGACCGCCGTCCGGCACGTCCCCGCCGGGCAGCAGCCGGCGGCGCAGGCTCGATCCCGCGGTCGCGCCACCGCCGATGACGTCGGAGTACGCGACGTCGAGCAGCCCGGACCGTCCGTCGCCGACCCGGAGCAGGCCGCCGAGGTCCGCCGCGGTGAGCCGGTCGGGGCCGCACGGTCCGGCCCAGCTCCCGGAGGTGCGCGTGGTGGCCAGCACGGTGTCCCCGATCCGCACCTCCAGCCGCGACCGATTGGCCGCCACCAGATCGGTCGAGCACTGGGCCGGATCGATCGGGCGGGTCGACGGACCGGCCGATCCGTACGACGGCGTGGGCTCGGACGCGCAGGCGTACCGGTTCTCGTCGTAGGCCGCCCAGACCGAGGTCAGGCTCGGCCACGGTGCCCGGTACGGGGTCAGCGTCACCAGGACGCCGACGACCAGGCACAGCGGAAAGCTCAACCCGATCAGCACCCGCGCCGGTGGCCCGGGCAGCCGGGCCGCCAGACCGGTCGCTGCCACCGGACGCTGTCCTGCGCGACGGATCGGCGCCCCGGCGGCGCGGGCGGCGTGGAACGTACCGGCGTAACCGGCGACCGCGACCGCGGCGATCGCCAGGATCAGCGCCAGCGAGGCCTGCGGGCCGCGGGAGAGGAACGGCGCGGTGATGCCGGAGTGCGGGACGGCGCCGAGCGTCGCGGCGAACACGAACACGAACTGGCCGGTGATCAGCGCGGCGAGACCGGTGCCGAGCAGCGCCGCGACCGTCAGCTGCCTGCGGGTTCCGCGGAACCGCCCGGCCGTGGGCTGCTGCTCGCTGCGGGGAGCGAGGTCCGCCGGGAACTGGATCAGCGCCAGCCCGAGGAGCACGATCGCGGCCGCGCACGCCAGCACGGTCAGCCCACCGAGCTTGTTCCACGCCGACGCCAGCACGAAGTCGGTGGATGCCGCCGCCAGCGGCGGGTCGAGGACGTCGGCGAGCCCTCGGCCCCAGAGGCCACCGTCGTTCACCGCGGCGAGGGCGTGGGCGAGCTGCGACCGTTCGCTCTCCAGGTCGACGACGCCGAGCCGCTGGCACACCTCGGCGCCGTCGGGAACGCCGGCCGGGGGAGTGGCACCGTCCGGCAGCGGATAACACGGGGCGTTCCAGCGGTACGCCCACGGATCGCGCCAGATCAAAAAGCGCTCGCTCACGTAGTCGGTGAACGGCGCGACGACGGCGGCCAGCGCGGCCAGTGCGGCGGCGATCAAGCCGTACGGCCGGAGATACCGCAGTGCCCCGGACCCGGTCCAGGCCCGCAGCCGGGCGCGCAGGCCGGGCGCCTCGCCCTCCAGCGCGTCGAACGGCGTCGCCCTCGCTTCGATGCTCAGCGCGGCCCACAGCACGCCCAGCGTGGCGGCGAGCACCGGGATCAGCGTGCCGAAGTCACTGCGCACCGCGCTGCAGAACGCGACGGCGCCGACCAGCGCCATCGGGTAGAGAAGGAAGCGCGTCTGCCGCTCGAACGTGCGGAGGCTGCGCCACGGCGTAGTCCGGAGACCGGTCCGCAGCTGCCCGATCGCGGTCCGGAGCCCGATCGTCCGGAACACGACCGCCTCGAGGCTGTGACGGCTCACGACGACTGCGAGGACGACGAGGAACAGCGCCTTGCCGAACTCCGGCGTCGCCACACCGAGGAAGACCAGGTTGTTCCCGGCGATCACCGGCGCGAGGAACGGTGCGGTGACCAGCGCACCGACCCAGAGCCACGACCAGACCGGGTTCCGCCGCGCCCGCTGTTTCCAGGCCCGCCGCCACCTGCTCCAATCCGCCCGGGCGTCGCCGGCGACCGTGGTCCGGCGCCGTGCGTCACCGGGAGCCGGCCGGTCGTCGGCGTCCGCCTGGCCGGTGCGCCGGGCCACCAGCAGCCCGACCGCGAGCAGCACCAGCAGGCCGACGATGGGCAGCCCCAGCGACTTCAGCCCCGACTCGACGACCGGACCCCGCAGGCCCTCCGCGGCTCCGCTGTCCGGCGTCCGGACCAGATTGAGCCGGATCGTCAGCTGGCAGCCGAGGTGGAGGAGCGACACGACGAGGACCAGGATCGCCAGGCCCGGCGCCGAGACGTGCACGTCCGAACGCGCCGCGTGCGCGGCCCGCAGCGCCCGGACGCCGAGGAGCAACGCGGCCAGTAGGCCGGCGCCGACCGCGTACACCCAGACGACGCTGACGCCGCCGCTGAGCCAGACGCCGATCCAGACCAGCGCCAGGGGGGCGACCAGCCACCACTGGCGTCGGCCGCCCGCGACCGGAACCGCCGCCCACGCACGGTCCCGGCGCCGGAGGAGGTCGGCCGCGAGCACGACCGCCGTGACCATTCCGGCGAGCACGAGCAGGTTACTGATCGCGCTCACGGAGAAGAATCCACTCACCGTTCTCTCTCAGGTCCGGTCGTTCTCGGGCAGCGCAATTCCGTGCGACGGCTACGCGAAATCGGCCCCTGTTCGGGGGTCGCGGATCCAACGCGGCGCGATTGCGACAGAATCGGTCGGCCGAGTCGCGGAGAAATGATCGATCAGGGTCCGAAAAGGGTGGACCCACTAGTGCGCTGGCTCGCCCGATCGAGGCGACGGCGCATTTCCTGTTCACCGAGTTCGGCCGAGAGCTCGGTCTGTTTTGTCCGTAGCCGGGCGCGGGCGGCCAACTCTTCCTCGCGCGCTTTGCTGGCGTGTTCGATGTGCTGCTCGGCGCTTTTTATCTGATCCTGATTGTAGGAAGCCAGCGCCACCTCGTACGGGCCCGGCGCACCCAGCGTCATGAGGAACTTCAACAGGACCGGAAGAACCTCGACCAGCGTGATGAACGCCCACAGCACGAGGTAGGTCGCCTGTACGCCGCTGTCCTTCGAGCGCAGCGACGACAGCGCCTCGACCCGCATCAGGAGGCCCTTGTTGCGGCTGATCGTGTCCGCCGACTCCTGCAGCGCCGCGGCCTGACCGTCCCGCCGGCGCTCGAGCTCCTGCCGGTCCGCGCCGATGTTCTGGTTGCCGACCGTGTGCAGGTGCGTGACCGCGGACGCCACGGCCGCGCTGTACTGCCGGCGGCGGGCGTCCCGTTCGTTGCTCGCCGCCTCGACCCGGACGCCGCTGTCCAGAGCCCGCTTGTAGGCCTGATCCGCCTGGTAGGCGGCGCGCGCGGCGGCCTTGACGTTGGGCTGGTCCTTGACGACCTGGTCGTTGCCGTCTTTGGCGGCGAGGTACGCCTCGTCGGTGGCGACCTTCTTCTCCCACACCCCGACCTGGTAGCGCGCGAAGATCGCCCGCCGCTCCTGGTCGCGCGTGACGTCGTGCTGGGCGGCGATCTCCTTCTCGATCTCGTTGTTGAAGACCCGGAGGACCAGCGGCGTGGAGACGACCACGCCGATCAGGAGCGCCATGAGGAGCCGGGGAAGTGCTTGGAGGAAGTTCTTCCCGACGGTGTCGCGCCGAGGGAACGCCCCGACCAGCCAGCGGTCGAGGTTCGCGATCGCCAGCCCCCAGAACAGTCCTATCGCCACGCACACCACGATCGGCGCCTGTAACGCCAGATGGAGCGCCAGGCCCGCGGAGAGCGCGGCCATGACGGCGGTCGTGAGCACCACACCGCCCAGACCTTCGTACTTGCCGGACTCTCCCGGTGTTTTCGCGAGGACTTCACGATTAGCGCCGGAAAGCCAGATCAGGAAACGCCCCACGAAAACCCCCTCGAGCCCATCGTCTCCCGCAGACCTTTGACGCTGGGCGGCGCCGGCAGTTCTTTTTCGCAGTCTAGGGGCGCGACGCAATCCACCACGGTCATCCGGGTCCGAAGTGGACCGCACGGAGTGGGGTATTGGCCGAACGACGCAGGCGCCGTCTGAACGACGGAGCGGATCGGCTGGACAGCGGAGCGGCGGACGCGGCCAGCATTGTATTCCGGTGGGTCGAGCGGACGAACGAACCGCCGTCACCGCGCGCGTTCGGTCAGTCGATTCGCGACCGCACCCAGTCGTGGAACCCGGCGAGATGGTGCTCGCTCGGCACCAGGACGCCGCCCCGGGCGTAGACCCGGGAGCTCATCGCCGGCTGAGTGCGCTCGCACGCCGCGAAGTCCTGCTGGTTGACCCGGTGGAACAGCTCCACCGACGCCGAGACGTCCCGCCCGGCATCGACTACGCCCGGCAGGTAGAGCCAGTCGCACTCGACGACGGTCCGGTCGGCGGCGAGCGGCGTCATCCGGTGCAGGATCACGTGGTCGGGCACCAGGTTGACGAACACCTGCGGGCGGACCGTGATCGCGAAGTAGCGCCGGTCCTGCGCGTCCGAGACACCGGGGATCCGGTCGTGGCCGGCCGAGCCGTTCACGGTGAACCCCTCGATGCCGTCGCCGAACTCCGCGCCGTGCCCCACGTAGTACTGCGCGGCGTATCCGTCCGCGAACTCCGGCAGCACCTCGACCAGCTCGGGGTGGATCGTCGCGCAGTGGTAGCACTCCATGAAGTTCTCGACGATCAGCTTCCAGTTCGCCGCCACGTCGTACCGGATCCGGCGCCCGACCTTCAGCGACGGCAGGTCGTAGGCGTCGATGGCGGCCAGGTCGCCGAGCCGGTCGACGACGGCGCCCTGGACGTCGTCGGCGAAGGACGGTGGCTCGTCGGCGAGGCACACCCAGACGTAGCCGAGCCACTCGTGGGTGCTCACCGGCACCAGCCCGTAGGCGGTTTTGTCCAGGCCGGGCATGCTCGCCAGGTTCGGCGCCGCGACCAGCCTGCCGGTCAGGTCGTACGTCCAGGCGTGGTAGGTGCACCGGAACGCCCGGCCGACCGCACCCTGCTCCTCGGTGCAGAGCTGGGCGCCGCGGTGCCGGCAGACGTTGAGGAAGCCGCGGATCGCCCCGTCCCGGCCGCGGACCAGGACGACGCTCTCCCTGCCGACCCGTGTGGTGCGGAACGTGCCGGGTGCGGCCAGGTCGTCGGCCCGGATCGCGGCGAACCACATCCGCTCGAAGATCTGCTCCTGCTCGCGGACGAAGACCGCCGGGTCGGTGTAGTAGGCGCCGGGCAGCGTGGCGAGCAGGTCGGTCTCGGTCACGGCGTGCTCCCCACCGGAAACGAGCGCGCCGGGTCGAAGAGCGCGATCGGGTGCCGGGTCGTCCCGTCGATCGCCAGGTCGGCGAGGACCTCGCCGACCACCGGCACGAACTTGAAGCCGTGGCCGGAGAACCCGCAGGCGACCGTCACCCGGGGGTGCTCCGGGTGGGGCGCGATGACGAAGTGCTCGTCGGGTGTCGTCGTGTACATGCAGGCGGCGCCGCGCAGGAAGGTCCCGGGGAGCGTCGGGAGGTCGCGCCCGGACCGTTCGGCCATCGCGGCGATCTCCTCGGTGTGCACCTCGCGGTCGAGCGTGTCCGGGTCCGCGTCGGTGCCCTTGCGGAAGAACGCGATCTTGACGCCGCCGTCCGGCCCGTCGATCGACGGGAACCCGTAGGTCTGGACGCCGCTCCGGTCCTCCCAGATGTAGATCGGGTGCCGCTCCGGCAGGTACGGCTCGACGCCACCCACCGGCTGGAACCAGTACTGGACCTGGCGCTCGACCCGGAGCGGCAGGCCGAGGTCGGCGAGGACGCGCGGGGCCCAGGCGCCGGGGGAGACGACGAGGTGGCCCGCGGTGTAGGTGCCCCGTGCGGTGGTCACGGCTACTCCGCCGCCGTTCGCCGACCAGTCGAGAACCGGCTCCTCGAAGTGCAGCTCCGCGCCGAGCCGGCCGGCGACCGCGAGCTGGGCGGCGACCGACGCCTCCGGGCGGACGAACCCGGCCCGGTCCTCGTAGAGGCCCACCTCGTCGTCGCGGGGGCGCAGCGTCGGGAAGCGGGACCGGATCGCGGCCGCGTCCAGCACCTGGTGCGGCAGGCCCCACTCGCGGGCCGCGGCGAGGCTGCCGGCCACCGTCGTGCTCTCCGCCGGGCCGAGGTAGAGGCCACCGGTGAGCGTCAGCAGGTCGGCGCCGGACGTCCGCTCCAGGTCTTCCCAGAGCTCGTAGGCGCGCAGCAGCAGCGGAACGTAGGCCGGGTCCTCGAAGTAGGACTGGCGGATGATCCGGGAACCGCCGTGGCTGGAACCCCGCGCGTGCGCCGGCCCGAACTGCTCCAACCCGAGGACGCGCTGCCCGCGCGCCGCGAGGTGGTGGGCCGCGGCGCTGCCCATCCCGCCCAGCCCGAGCACGATGACGTCATGAGCCATGTCGTTGTCCTCTCGCCGGGTCGCCCTTCATCGTCGGATGCGCAGCATGCCGGGGTCGACCAGGGGCTCGGTGCCGACCGTGGCGGGCAGCCGGGTGCCCAGGTAGTCGATCGTCACCGCATCGCCGGGCGCCAGCGACGCGGGCAGCCACGCGTACGCGACGCACCGCCCGATCGTGTACCCGTACGCGGCGCTGGTGACGTAACCTGCGGCGTTTCCGTCGACGTACACCGGCTCCTTGCCGAGCACCACCGCGGCCGGGTCGTCGAGCGTCAGCACGGTCAGGCGGGCGGCCGGTTCGCCGAGGTCGCGCAGCGCGTCGCGTCCGAGAAAGGCTTTGTCGTTGCGGACCGCGAACCCGAGGCCGGCCGCGTACGGGTCGTGTTCGGTGGTCATGTCGGTACCGGCGAGCCGATACCCCTTCTCCAGCCGCAGGCTGTTGAACGCGCTGCGGCCGGCCGCGATCACTCCGAGCCGCTGCCCGGCGTCCCAGAGCGTGTCCCACAGCCGTAACCCCAGGTCGGCCGAGGTGTAGAGCTCCCAGCCCAGCTCGCCGACGTAGGAGAGGCGCAGCGCGTCGACCGGGACGTCCCCGACGACCAGGTGGCGGGCCTTGAAGTACCCGAACGCGCCGTGCGAGACGTCGGTCGTGGTGAGCGGCTGGAGCAGGTCGCGGGCGCGCGGCCCCCACAGCCCGACGCAGCAGGTGCCGCCGGTGACGTCCCGGACGTGCACGTCGTCCGGGGCGTGGCGCAGGAGCCGGTCGAGGTCGAGCGGCCCGTTGACGCCGACCTGGAACCGGTCCGGGGCGAGCCGGGCGACGGTGAGGTCGCTCCGCACGCCGCCGGCCTCGGTGAGCAGCAGCGTGTACGTGACCGCGCCGGGTGCCTTGTCGAGGTTGTTCGT
The DNA here is from genome assembly GCF_039536245.1 of Cryptosporangium minutisporangium. Lineage (NCBI taxonomy): Bacteria > Bacillati > Actinomycetota > Actinomycetes > Cryptosporangiales > Cryptosporangiaceae > Cryptosporangium > Cryptosporangium minutisporangium. The sequence goes on from NZ_BAAAYN010000079.1 coordinate 42,617, forward strand.
CGTCATCCGCTGGAGGAACGCGAGCGCGCCGGGGCCCGCGACCTCCAGTCGCATCAGCGGGGTCATGTCGTACATCGCGACCCGGTCCCGGGTGACCAGCGCTTCGGCACCCGCGGTCTTCGACCAGTGCCGGGCCGCCCAGGCGTCGCGGTCCGGGATCCCGGCGGCCTCCGGCAGGGAGTCGTTCGCGCCGAACCAGAGCGGACGCTCCCAGCCGCCGCCCTCGGTGAAGACCGCGCCGAGCTCCTGCTGGCGGGGGTGGAACGGGCTGACCCGCAGCGGCCGCGAGGTCGTCGGCGGATCGAGCGGGTGCAGGATGTCGTACACCTCGACGAAGTTGCGGATCGCGCGTTCCCGCACGTAGGACTCGGTGAGCTGCACCGGGTCGAACCGGTACAGGTCGCATTCGTGGACGTCGATCCCCGGGTCACCGTCCACGATCCACCGCGCGACCGCCCGCGCGACGCCCGCCGAGTGGGTCACCCAGACGGCCTCGGCGACCCACAGGCCGGGCAGGTCGCGGTGCTCGCCGAGCAGTGGGAAACCGTCGGCGGTGAACGAGAAGATCCCGTTGATGCCGTCGGCGACCTTCGTCTCGGCCAGCGCGGGCAGCAGCGCGACCGCGTCGTCCCAGGACGGATCGAAGTCGTCTGGGGTGAACTTCTGCACCGACGGCATCACCGACGCCTCGGCGTGCGTCCGGATCTCGGTGACCGGCATCGGACGGTGGGCGTAGGAGCCGATGCCGACGCGGTCGCCGTGCTCGCGGAAGTAGAGGTCGGCGTCCTGGTGGCGGAGGATCGGCGCGGTCGCGTCGCTCTCGGCGCCGGCGAGAGCGGCGAGCGGTCCGGTCGTGACGTACTGGTGGGCCAGCGGCAGCAGCGGTACCGGTAGCCCGACGAGCGCCCCGAACCGCGGCCCCCAGAAGCCCGCGGCGCCGATCACGATCCCCGCGTCGAAGCGTCCCCGGTCGGTCTCGACCCCCGCCACCCGGCCGTCCGGTCCGCGGAGCACCGCGGTCACGGTGTGGCCGCCGAGGAAGCGAGCGCCGTGCCCGATCGCGCGCTCCGCCTGGGCGGTGACCGCGTTCACCGCGTGGACCAGCCCGTCGGTCGGGGTGTGGTAGCCGCCCAGGATGCGGTCGGCGTGCAGCAGCGGGTGCAGGGACGCGGTCTGCTCCGGGTCGAGCACCCGGCCGGGAAGGCCCCAGGACGCCGCGAACCCGGCCCGGCGATGCAGTTCGATGAGGCGGGCCGGGGTCGTCGCGACCTCCAGGCCGCCGACCGGAAGGAAGACGTCCGCGCCGAAGCCCTGGAGCTTCTCCACCGTGTACTGGGCGAAGTTCGTCATGGTCTTGCTCGGGTTGGTCTGGAAGACCAGGCCCGGAGCGTGCGAACTCGATCCGCCGGTGGCGTAGAGCGGTCCCTGGTCGAGGACGAGGACGTCGGTCCAGCCGCGCTGGGTGAGCTCGTCGGCGATCGCGCTACCGACGACGCCCGCGCCGACGATGATCACTCGCATGTGCTACCTCCGGGCTACTGGTGGACGCCGGGAAGCCGAGCGCCCGGTGGCAGGGGCGGAGCGGGGGTGGACGGGACGACGTGGATCGTGCCGTCCACGACCAGCACCTCGTGGGTGCGCACCGGGACCTTCGCCGGCAGGCCCTCCGGCGCGCCGGTCCGCAGGTCGAAGCGGGAGGCGTGCAGTGGGCACTCCACCGCGCAGCCCTCGATCCAGCCGTCGGCCAGCGACGCGTCCTGGTGGGTGCAGGTGTCGTCGAGGGCGTACAGCTCGCCGTCCTCGGTGTGGAAGACGCTGATCGGCGGTGTCAGCTCCAGGCGATGGCTCTCCCCGCGGGGCAGCTCGGCCAGTCGGCAGACCGGGATCATCGCGGCACCTCGTCTCCTCGGGCGGAAGCCGACGCAGCAGTCGGCGGGCGTCCGCGCCGCTGCGGAGGATCATTCGGTGGTGCGTGATACAGAACATGGTGCGTTCTACGCAACAAGATCGGTTGCCGGGGGCGCCGTGTCAAGAGCCCCGCGGAGCCGGGGATGCTGGTGGGGTGGGTGAGCGTTAGAGCCGGTGATGAGTGTTGAACGAGGTGAGCCGCCGGTGGCCTCCGACGGTGCGGGTCGGGCCGCGCCGCCGGGGGCCACCGACGGAGCGGGGAGGGCCGATCGGCTGGCGGCGCGGATCGCGCGGGACGGTGCGGCGTGCGTGTGGTGCGGCCGTGCGTTCGGCCGGCTGGTGCGTGCGACCACCGATCACCTGGTGCCGCGGGTCCGGGGCGGGCCGTCCTGGTTGGAGAACGAGGTCGCCGCCTGCGGGCGCTGCAACCGGGCGCGCGGTCACCGGGGCGCCGCCGACTGGGCGGATGAGTGCGAGCGCGTCGGTTGGCCCGTCGACCGGGCTCGGCTCGTGCGGACGCTCCGCGAGCTGGACGAGGCGATTGACCGCCGCGGCGGTCAACGCCGCGCCCGCGCCCAGATCGCGGCCCAACTCCGCCGCCTCGACGCCTGACGAGCGCGCGCCGCCAAGCGTTGCACATTCGTGTCCCCCATGGGGGTGCTGCCAGCATGTGCACGGCGTTCCCGCTGGTCAATCGTCCCGACGTCCGCCCGCCGGGCAACTACCCCCATTCGGGCGGGTAGTTGTCCGGCGGTGTCGCTGGTCAGGGTGATGCGGATGGTGGCGTGGGTCTTGCTCGTGAGGTGGACTTCGAGCCGGAGCGCGTCGTAGATCCGGCGGAGGGTGTCGGTGGGAAGTCGGCGGAGCTCGACGGCCATCCGGGGGAAGCTGGTTGAGGAGGTCGGGCTCCCCGGTGGGTTTGGGCGCCTGGGTGCGTAGCTGGTCGAGGTGACGTTGCGCTTCGGTGTAGTCGGCGGCGAGTTCGGTGTAGCGGTTGCGGATGCGGGCGCGCCAGGCGGCGTGGGTGACGTGGTCGGTGTCGTCGAGTTCGGCGAGCAGGCTGGTTTGCCGGGTCTCGATTTGGTGGAGACGTTGTTCGGCGGCTCGGATCGCGGCGTCGTGGTCTGCGGTCGCGCGGTTGGGTGCGGCGGCGAGTTGCCGGGCGAGCAGGTCGGTGCGGTAGGCGCCGAAGACGCGGGTGGCGATGACGGTGTGGATGGCTTCCAGTAGTGGTTCTTCCTGGATGTAGAAGGCGGCGGGGTGCTCGGGCATGCGGGCCTGGTTGGGGCCGGTGTTACTGATGGGCCGGTCCGTTGGGGCCGGCGATCGCTCCGAGTTGGGCAAGGCCGTCCAGGACGTCGGTACAGGTCCAGTACTCGACGAACTTTCCGCCGGATACGCGCAGGATGTCGTGGCCACTGAACGCAATCTCGGTGCCGATCGGCGCGGTCGCCTGCGGAAGGCCTCCCGCGTAGGTGGCGCGCATGGTCCACCGCGCGGAGATCAGGTCGTCCTCGACGATCGGTCCGACGTCGACGGTGATGGTGATGTCGCCGAACGCTGCCCTCGTCTGCTCGATCTCGGGGAGCAGCCGTGCGGGGCCGGTCGTCACTTCGGAGTCGGTGCCGTCCGGCCGCGCCTGGTGCACGACGAAGTCGCGGTCGAGAACCTCGTCGGCATGGCTGAAGTCGCCTCGCCACATCTCGGCCCAGCGGCCGTACAGGTCGCGGAGCTGGGCGTCAGACGGGGTGTTCACAATGATCTCCTATCGTCTAGCTTATATCTGCGCCACGCATTATCTGCGCGACGCAGCTAATGTAGGGATGGAGGTCGCGTCGTGTCAACGCATAGCCGCGCGCAACTGCTTTCGGCCGTCACCACGGCCGCTCGGCGGCACCATGCCGCCTACACCCTGTTCAATCAGGCCCTTGCTGACCGACTTGGGCTGCATCCGACGGATTTGCAGTGCGTCAGCCTGCTCGCCCTCGAACCGGAACCGCTGACCACCGGCGAGATCGCGAAGTTGACCGGTTTGACCTCCGGATCGGCCACCCGGCTGGTCGATCGGCTGGAGCGGGCCCACCTCGTCGAAAGAAGACCGGACCCGCAGGACCGCAGGAAGGCGCGGGTCTCGCTGACCACACAGCGCGACGCAGAACTGGAGGCGGCATGGCACGTGCCTGGCAGCGCCTTCGTTCAAGCACTTGAAGGCTTCACCGACGAGGAGCTCGCGGTGATCGAGCGATACCTGCGGCACACCACGGAGGTCGGCAGTCAGCAGACAGAGTCGCTGCTCACGAAATAGCCCATGGCCAGGACCCGCCTGCGAACACTACGCGTCGACGATGCTGAGTAGCGGTGAGTTGTCCGCCATCGCGATGCCCACTGGATCGAGTTGCGGGCCTGGCCGGCGGACGCAACCCTGAGAGTCTGCGTACAGGTCTCGTGCGCTTCGACGACCCCTGGAATTATCCGGAGCTTCTTCTCGCGCCACCGGAGCGGCGAGTAAGAGGGACTGTGCTGGGACTTATCGCAGATGAGCACCTCTACGGAGGTTCCCTCCGGTGGCCGGGCGCGGTTGCCGCAACCCACACTCGGTTCTGCCCGTGCAATACGCATACCCGACCGACGCACGCACGCACGCACGATACGTGTGTTGCGGCGACCGCTCATCGGCTTCCTGCGGATGTCGGCTCGACATCGGTCACACAGCCCGCCGCCTCCCACCAAGTCCCCACTGACACGGGCTGAACGCCGCACGCCAAATAGCCTTCCGGCCGGCGCGCGGATCGCGGCACGAGAGGATGCTCGAAACGGGCCCCGAACGTGGCCGATCGACATGCAGTAGCCGTAGTCGTTGACCCATGTCCCCGAGTCGCACACGCCGTGCGCGGCAGGAGAGGTCGATTCGGCCAGCCACCCCTCAGAGCGAAGACGAGGAAATATGCGCTCGCGGCGGCAGGCAGCTGGGACACTTGGACGGTACCTCTGGTGTCCATCCGTCGACGGGGGTTCGATGCCGTGGAGGCCGTGATTCTCCGGGTGGGCGGTGCTGTTGTCGGGTCCGCAGTCAGGGCATGGCTGACCGATCGAAAAAGCCATCGTGAGCGATCGATGGGTCTATCTGAGTTGATGAACGTCCGCCTCGGCGATGACTTCCGGCGCAGGCGATTCAATCGCGAGGTGGAGGCAATGGCGGACGCCGTAGCGCAGCGTCTGCTGCCGTTGTGGAGCCAGGAGTTGGGTGACCTCGACGTCGGTGAACGCAGGGCCGCGCTCGACGCTGTGGCGGCGGGGTTCGAAGCGACCGACCTGTCGGACGCTTCGCTCTTCGCGATGGATGTCGATGCGAAGAACCTTGCCCAGAGACTACGGGCTCGTTTACCGGACGCAACCGAAAGGGCCGGGCTGAGCGCGGCTGGAAGCAAATTCCACGACGTTGTCCTCGACGAGTGTTGCGCTTGCTATGTCGAGTTGGTTGTTCATCTGCCGCCCTTCACCGCACGCGCCACGGCGGAGGCGCTCGGCCGCATGTCCAGGCTCGCCGACCAGGTGAACCTAGCGCTGCAGCGGCTACCGGCTCGAACGCTCACGGCGCCGCACGGCACAGCACACGACGAGGAATTCCGGCTTCGGTACCTCCGCCTGGTCAGCGCAACTCTGGACGATATGGAACTGTTCGGGGTCGACATCCGCAGCTACCGCCCGACAACGACTTTGAGTGTCGCCTACATCAGTTTGTCCGCCACGACCCGGATGCTGGGTCGACGCACCGGTCGGACGAGACCGTACGATTCCGCTCAATGGCTTGCCGACGCCGCCGCGCCGCCGCGTGACACCACGGTGCGTATCGAGCAAGCATTGGGCAGTTCCAGGCGCATCCTGGTTCGCGGTGACGCCGGATCGGGAAAATCAACCCTGCTCAAATGGCTCGCCATCAATTCGGCTCGAGGCACCTTCAGTGCTGATCTCGCGCACCTCAATGGGCACACTCCGTTCCTGATCAAACTTCGGAGCTACGCGGGTCGGCAGATGCCCAAACCCGAGGAGTTCCTCGATGACCTAGCAGATCCGCTCACCGCGTTGATGCCAGCCGGGTTCGCGCATCGCCGCATGGAATCAGGCACCGCGCTCGTACTCGTCGACGGTATTGATGAGCTGCCGGCCGATGAGCGTCGCCGAGTCCGCGACTGGCTGCGTAAGCTGGTAAGCAGCTTTCCTGATAGCCACATTGTGGCTACCTCCCGGCCCGCTGCCGCTGCTGCGTCATGGCTGGAGCCTGAAGGTTTCGTTTCGGCATTCCTCGAGCGAATCAGCTCCGGCGACGTCCGGACGCTCATTCGGCGTTGGCACGACGCAGTGCGCGAGGCCGATAGCCTGCCGTGTGACCCACGGGACTTGCCGCGGTACGAGGCCGCATTGCTCGGCAGGCTCGAAGGAAGCGCCGATCTGAGAGCCCTCGCGACAATTCCGCTACTGTGCGCAATGCTCTGTGCGCTCAACCTTGACCGGCGTACATACTTACCCAAGGATCGGATTTCCATCTATCAGGCGGCCCTCACCCTGCTGCTGGACAGGCGTGATGCAGAGCGGCAAATTCCTAGTGCTCGAACGACGCACCTCGGCGTGGATGACAAGCGGCAAATACTGCGGCATCTTGCGTGGCGGCTGACGATCAACGGTCGCTCGGAACTCTCGCGAACCGAGGCCATCCAACGGATCACCGACAAGTTGACCTCCATGCCTCACCTAAGCGGCGACGCCAGCGAGGCCCTCGAACACCTAATTCACCGCAGCGGCGTCCTGCGAGAACCGGCCGCAGACCGCATCGATTTCGTGCATCGAACCTTCCAAGAATACCTGACTGCGGAGGAAGCCGCTGATCAGGGTGATATCGGCCTCCTCATTCACAACGCCCACCTGGATCACTGGCGCGATGTCGTTGTCATGGCTGCCGGTCTCGCGAATTCGCCGTTGCGCCATGAACTCATCATAGGCATACTCGACCGCGCTGAAGCTGAGCCGCGGAATCGCCGTCGGTTAAGACTGCTCGCAGCGTCGTGCCTGGAGACGGCTCCAAGCCTCGCCCGCGAATTGGCTAATCGCGTTGAGACATGCATGGCGGGGCTCCTACCCCCACGTGGGACGGCTGAAGCGCGTTCCCTGGCCTCCGTCGGCGCCAGCCTGCTGCCGAGAATGCTCGTGGAGCCCGGAGATTTGAGCGAAGCCGCCGCCGCAGCCACAGTCCGTACGGCTGCCTTGATAAACGGGTCGGAGGCGTGGCCCGTATTGGAACGGTTCGCCGCGGACCCGCGGCATCGTGTTCAACGTGAACTAATCGCCGTCTGGGAGTACTTCGACCCCGACGAATATGCCGACCGGATATTGGCCGATGCGCCTCTGATCAACGGCTCCGTAACAATTGTCAATCAAAACCTACTGGCGAGTCTTACCCGACTACGTCGGCTTGCTGAGCTCGAAGTCCGATTGAACGATGTAACAGATCTTGATTGTCTGGTCGGGTTGCCGCGCCTGAAAATGCTTTCCATTGATGGTGACTTCCAGGATTTGGCACCATTGGCTCCGCACGCGGAACTGGAAAACGTCCTGCTGGCGACGAGAAGCCAGCTAGACCCAGGGCCTCTCACGCTCCTGCCGAAGTTAGCTCGCCTGTTTTATTATCCGGGGAAGGTCGCCGATCTCAATTTCATCCGATCGATGTCCCTGGCTGACCTTGCGGTCAACGGAATACACGAGGTGGCTGACTTTTCCGCGCTCGGGACGCAACAGCGGCTCACGTCCCTCGCCCTGTATGATTATGCAGAAGATGCCGACCTCAGCGCGCTTCGCGACCTACCGATTCTACGAAGCCTCGACGTCGGCCGCATAAGACCAACAACGCATCTCAATGCGGTGTCACGTCCAGGGATTGCTCGACTCGCCGCTCTGGCGCCAGGGCTCACTCAACTCGGCTTCCTTCAAGTATCGATGTCCTCCGAGCTTCCTGAGTTGGCAAGATTTGGGCAACTGGATTCCCTGTCCATTCGCTCCTGCGACGTATCCGATCTTTCTCCGCTATCGAGCGTTCCCTCGCTCACGAAATTGGAAATAGCTCCATCAGATGGCGATCTCTCGTTTCTTGCTGGGTTACGGTCCGTGGACCGACTGGCCGAGCTCACGATTCTGTCGGATAAAGACGATACCTGGACAGTCGACCTGTCCCTGCTCGGCGATCGACCCTTGATAGTCCGCCTCTATCGCGACCGCCACCGAATCATCGGAGCGGGTAGGGGTATACGCGTGAAGCGGATAGACTATCAATAGCGCGGTGTGTTCGTTCGGCTGGCGTTCGGGTTCTCACCAGAGTTGGATCCCAGGTGCACAAGACGGCAGGTTCGGACGTTCCGGGTCCCGCTCCAGCCAAACTCGGGACTGCATTCGTGGCCTCTCGCCGTCCGCTCGACCACGAGCGCCGACTGCCGCTGAATCGTTCACCGCTCCCGGTCGCCGCCGTTCGCACGGTGATTCCGCGATTCGGCCACGAACTCGGCTCAATCGGCGCCTGATGGTGCCGACTTCATGGCTGATCGGCGGCGCGCGCCCCGGGCGGCCCGTCCGGTGGCCGGAACATCCGCTCATCGGCAAGGTCGCGTGTTGTCGTTACGTCCCGGAGGCCATGTAGGCGGCGAGGACACAGTTGGGGTGGCGGTCGAGGTTCTTGCGTGCCCGGTCGTAACGCATCGTCGTCCGTGGGTCAGCGCGCCGAGCGGCGATCTGGGTGTCGCGGAGGCTGACGCCGGCGTCGAGCATCGTCGTGACGAGTGTGTGTCGGAGCATGTGCGGGTGCATCCGAGGCATCCGGATCCCGGCGGTCCCGGCCATATTCTTGAGCTGGCGGGTCGCGGCGTGTCGGTCCATCCGAGCGCCGCGGTGTTGCGCAGGATCGGCCCGCCGGTTCGCTCGTCGACGGCGCGGTCGAGCGCGCGGCCTACCGCCGGTGGGAGCGGTACGAGGACGACCTTGCCGCCTTTGCCGCGCACCCGTAGGACGCGGTGGCCGTGCTCCTCGCCGAGATCAGCGATGGTCGCGCCGGTGGCTTCGAAGATGCGTAACCCGAGCAGGCCGAGCATCGCGATCAGAGCGAAGTCGTTCAGGTTCGCCGACAGGCGGGCCGTGGTCAGCAGTGCCTCGAACTGCAGGTGTCCGAGCCCCAGCGTGGGTGATTCGGGCGAGACGAGCGGCCGGCGGACGTAGTCGGCCGGTGACTGGGTCAAGACCTGGTCGATGACGCAGACCCGGTAGAAGCCGACCACGACCGATAGCCGCCGGGACACCGTGGACGGCTGATAGCAGCGGACGTCCTGGAGCCAGCGGACGTAGCGTTCGACGTCGGCGCGTGTCACCGTCAGCGGATCGAGGCGCTCGTCGGTGCACCAGCGCAGGTAGACACGCAGGTCGGACTCGTTGTGCAGGCGGGAGGTTCCGCGGTACTGGCCGAGGTAGGCGGCGACGGCCAGATCGAAGAGACCAGCGTCGGGGGCAGATGCGGTGGTAGTCATACCTCACGGTCAGCCCAGGATCAGCGCAGCGCTACGGCTCCCTGGCGGCGGCAGAGTAGTGCGTTGCGCTGACCGGACCGCCGATGGTCGCTGGCGCTCGTGGGTGGCTAGGTTTCGCCCATGTCTCCGTACGGCCGCGAGGATGACGAGTGGGACCGCCTGGTCGACGTTGGGCTGGGGTTCCTCGTCGAACGGGCGCGTGCGCAGCGCCCCTGCACGTACACCGATCTGAACCTCACGCTCGTTGAGCAGACAGGTGCTGTCAGCTTTTCGGCCTACTTAATCCGTCCGAGGATCAGACGGAGTTCTGGATCAGGCAGCTCAACGGGCTGTACGAACTGCATCGCCGGTAGGGCCAGTAAATCTGTCTTGGCGTCTGCTCGCGGCAGGAGCGTGAGTTAGGATCCCAATCGAGGTCGGCGACGGCGTCGACCGCAATAATTGACACTACTAGGGCGGTCCGGCTGGCTATCTAGTCCTAGGCTGGAGTCGCCCGGGCAGTCATGTGGCTGCCGTGTTGCGCCAGTTCGTGGATGGTGGCTGCCCAGGAGCGCGGTCCCGGCTGAGCCAAAGCGTCGCCTCGAAACTCGATCCGAATTCCGCGTCGGCGCGTGAGTATTCGAATGACCCCCGCACGACGACATCTCGCCCTGCCGCTATCCAATCCTGCATCTGAGGGAACCGCTTGAGGCTGATCGGGTAGTTGCCATCCTCCAGCGGCATGAGCACCTTGCGGTTCTGCTCCTGCCACGAGATCGGATTGGGAGGCTCATCATGAGGCCGGTCTCGGGGCTCGAGGGTCACGCTGAGCCGGGCGTGCTGGGCCGGAATGGGGCCGAAGTTGCGGAGAAGAAGGCAGAGCGTTGGTCCGTCGTCGCCGTCGAGCCCTTTGATGGCGAAGTCAAAGACTCCGACCCAAGGTCGCATCCTTGCCGCTATCTCAGCCTGGGCGGCGTGTCGATTCGCCTTCGACTCCCGTAAGTTCAACCAAGCGAAGATGACTGCTAACACGGCCATGGCGGTTGCCAGCGCCTCGACTGTCGCAGGATTGTTACCCCACTCATCCATCCAGCTAGGTCCTTCCAGGGCGCCGCTCGGCGGCATCGGCGTCTGCTGTCGCGCCATACTCTAGAGCGGGCGTTCGACGATGGTCCTGGCGCTCCGGCCCCATCGGACTACGTAACCGACTCAGGGAGGCGTAGGCAAACAGCAGCACCGCCCAGCCGAACGTCAGGACCGCCGCTAGGGACGGTGTCCCGGCCGGGACACCGAGCGGAATGGCTCCACGCACTCAGCAAGAGCGGAAAGTGCCATCGGCGCGGCAGTCGAACCTCAGGACCACCCGACCGGGCCACCATTCGGCTCTCACGTACGCTTCGGCGCTGCCGCTCCCGCTCTGCCTCGCGATAATACGGGCAGCTCTCATAGCGCTACCCCGATGTGCCGCTCTCGACCGGAGGCAGCAATGGACGCGACTCAGACTGCGCTGATCGGCGCCGCGATTGGAGCTGCTACGGCTATCAGCGCCGCCGCGCTCACCTCATACGTCACCCTTCGAAGTGAGCGGATTCGTCAGGAGCAAGCTCGGCGGGCAGTCAGAACCCAGACTCTGCGGCAGCATGCAGCGGACGTGTTCGGCGCAATCTTCCGGATCAGCTATGCGATCAGCTGGATCACCTGGTACGCCACGCATCACGAAGCCTCGTTAACGGAGGATGAGGTCGCGTCTTACGACGATGCCCTACGAGGGGCGTATCCGGATTTACTTAGTTCATCGGCAGCAGTGGCAGCAATCGATCTCGCAACATACGAGGCCTTAACGAATATTTTCGAGCCAGTGTTCGAACTCGAGGAAGGCACTTCTCAAGCCCTCTACCGCTTGGCCACTAACCGGGAGCGAGGCTTAGAGGAACTTAGATCCTATAGGGCAAGCGCGTTGGATGTGAATGAGAAGATTCCACGGGAAATCGCGCGCGTCATGCAACTCGCGGAAGACCGCGTGCACTGACCGTAGCCGTCTCGCCGAAAGTAACTCACATCGGCACGACAGGTCGCCTCCGCGCTCACTGATTGCTCTGGGCAGAACATCCGACTCTCGGCAGTTGCGGATGTCAGCGCGCCGCTGCGATCAGCTCCCCAGAGTTGTTGCTGGGTCATGCCCGGCGGCCGTAGGCCGTCCGTAGCTGCTTCGGGCTGCCATCGGCGGCATCACCAGCTGAAAACCGCGCCTCAGATTGCCTGCCCGGTGTCAAGGCCGTCAGCGCTATCGAATCTGATCGACATCGACATGTCGCGAGAGATCGCGCTGTCACGTCTGATCGACACCCGCTGCTGGGTCCCATCGACAAAGCCACTGAGGCGAGTGGCTTCCGCTGCCGCCCGGGTGCTCGGGGTCGTGGCTGGCGTTTGCCGGGGTGGCGGACGGCAAAGGCCGCGCGGCCCGGGTGGGTTCCCACCCCCGGTGTTTCTGACGCGGATGGTTCTATGAACAAGGCACTGATGGAATTCCACCGCGTGCTACTGCCCGGTGGCCGGATCGCCATGTCCGAAATGATCAAGGCGACCGACGCGTCACCGGCTAAGAGGCCGTTCCCCCAGGCCCGCGAGCCCATGACGGCGGACCAATGGATCAAGGAGTTCGAGGCCGCGGGCTTTCTCGTCGAGGAGTTGATCCACTGTGGCCCCCGCAGGTACGTCAACAGCGGCAAGCACCTGCTCAACCGCCACGAGGAAGTGAGCGGTCTTCTCGTGGACCAGTTCGGCGAGAAAGTGACCGCCGAGATCAGGGACGGTATGCAGGAGGCATTCCACCTAGGCCCGGAGCACGTGAACTACCTGATCCTCTGTGCCCGGAAGCGATGGTTTGACCGGTGCGTATTGGCGTGGCCGGTCGAAGATCTCCAGGCCACGCCGGCCTCGGATCTCCGGCCTGGCGACAGGTCCCGCCCCGACCGAACCCCCGTGGTCGAAAAATATCCGGGAGGTGGTGTCGGATCGGGGCTGGGACGTTCGTAGCGGGGGTGAGCGGCGCCATGAGGGGGCCCCGCATGCCGACGACAGGATCAGAACATGACCACTGCAGACACGACGCCCCAAGCCGGGCGGCGGGAATGGGTCGCGCTGGCTGTGCTCGCCCTTCCTACGTTCCTCGTCACGATGGACTTCTCGGTGCTCTACTTGGCCGTTCCGCACCTGACTGTCGCTCTTGACCCGACCGGCGTCGAGCAGTTGTGGATCGTGGACATCTACGGCTTCATGATCGCGGGATTCCTGGTCATGATGGGCACCGTCGGTGACCGGATCGGCCGCAAGAAACTGTTGCTCATCGGCGCCGTCGTGTTCAGCCTCGCCTCGGCGGCGGCGGCGTTCTCCACCAGCCCGGAGATGCTGATCGCCAGCCGCGCCCTGCTCGGTGTGGCGGGTGCCGCGGTCATGCCGTCGGTGCTGGCCCTGATCACCGCCATGTTCACCGACCCGAAGCAACGCGGTCGCGCCATCACCATCTACCTGACGTGCTTCATGGCGGGGCTGACGCTCGGTCCGCTCGTCGGTGGCGCGCTCCTCGAGTACTTCTGGTGGGGTTCGGTGTTCCTGGTGGCCGTGCCGGGAATCCTGGTGCTGCTGGTGTTCGGTCCCGCGGTGCTCCCCGACCAGAAGTCACCGCAGCCGGGCAGGCTCGACCCGTTGAGCGTCCTGCTGTCGCTCGCGGCGATGCTGCCGTTCGTGTATGGGCTCAAAGGGCTGGTCCGCTACGGCTGGGATTGGTTCGCGCCTGTAGCGCTGGTGTTCGGCATCGCGATGGGTGTGGTGTTCGTCCAGCGGCAGCGGAGCCTGGAGCACCCGCTGCTCGACCTGCGCATGTTCGGCAACCGCACGTTCACGTCCGCGCTGGCCCTGACCTTCGCGACCAGCGTGGTGGGCACCGGCACCCTCCTGCTCGTCACGCTGTACCTGCAGAACGTCACCGACCTCACCCCGTTGGCGGCCGGCCTGCTGCTGATCATGCCCAACGTGCTGATGATCATCGGTAGCCTGGCCAGCCCACCGCTGTCGGACTACATCCCCACCATGTACATGATCATGGGCGGGCTGCTCATCGCGGGCGTCGGCTACACGATGTTCACCCTGGCCGGCTCGGCATCCGGTCCCGAGATGATCATCATCGCGATGTGCGTGGCCATGCTCGGCACCGGGCCGCTGGCCGCGTTCTGCAACCAGCTCGCCATGGGAGCGGTGCCGGCGGAGAAGGCCGGCTCGGGGGCCTCGATCCTGCAGACGACCAACGAACTCGGGCTCGGGCTCGGCATCGCCACACTCGCCACGCTGGGAACCGTTGTGTACCGGAGCAACATGGAGGGCGCGCTCGACGACGTGCCACCCGACGCGGCGGCCGCCGCCCGGGAGAGCGTCGACCGGGCGGTCGACGTGGCCGGTCAACTGCCTCCGGAGCAGGGCCTTGCCCTGCTGGCCGCAGCCCGCGACGCGTTCACCTCCGGCGTGCACACGGTCGGCATCGTGAGCGCCATCCTCTACGCCGGCCTGGCCGTCCTCGCACTGCGGGCGTTCCGGCACCTGCGGACCACGAAGAGCGCCGACCTACCCACCCCGGCGAAGGACCCGGAGGCCAACCCGGTCCCCGAAGCCACGTCGGCCACCACAGCCTGAGGCCGTCGACAATGGACCAGAGTGTTTTGGAAAGAAAGCCGCGAGACGGTGTCGGATCGGGGTAGGGCCGTTCGTAGCAAGAGTGAGCGGCCGTCCACCGGGCGCCACCGACGTCATTGGAGACTACCGAGATGCAGTACCTAATTTCTGTGATTGACGACGAGACCACCTCTCCCACCCCGGCCGAGCTGGCCGCCGCCGGCGCGTTCAACGACCGGCTCAAGACCGAGGGACACTTCGTCTTCGCCGGCGGCCTCGCAGCGCTGAGCACGGCCACCGTCATCGACAACCGGAACGGCGAACCGGTGTTCACCGACGGTCCCTTCCTGGAGTCAAAGGAGTACTTCGGCGGGCTCTGGATCATCGAGGCCCCCGACCTCGACGTGGCGATCAAGCTCGCTGCCGAGGGATCCAGGCAGTGCAACCGGCGGGTCGAGGTGCGGCCGTTCCACAGCGAGTGAACGCGATCGACGTCCGAGAGGCGATCACCCGCGCCCACCGCGAAGAGTGGGCCCGGGTGGTCGCCGTACTGACCCGACGTTTCGGTGACCTCGACATCGCCGAGGAGGCGGCCGCCGAGGCATTCGCCACCGCCGTCGAGCGGTGGCCCACCGTCGGCGTACCCCCCAATCCCGGCGCCTGGCTGACCACCACCGCCAGCCGCAAGGCCATCGACCGGATCCGGCGCGAGAACAAGCGCGACGAGAAGCAGAGGGAGGCTCACATGTTGTCCGCCGACAACCCGCCCGAGCCTCCCGGCGCCATCGACGACGAGCGGCTCCGGTTGCTCTTCACCTGCTGTCACCCGGCGCTTGCGATGGAGATCCGTGTGGCACTCACCCTGCGCATGGTCGGCGGTCTGACCGTGCCCGAGATCGCCCGTGCCTTCCTGGTGCAGGAGAGCACGATGGAGCGGCGGATCACCCGCGCGAAGGCCAAAATCAAGGCGGCTCGCATCCCCTATCGGGTGCCGTCCCCGGAGGATCTCCCGGCCCGCGTCTTCGGCGTCCTCGCCGTCCTGTTCCTCGTGTTCAACGAGGGCTACCTGGCGACCGGCTCGGACACCGACCCGATCCGTCAGGACCTGACCGCCGAGGCGATCCGGCTCACTCGCCTGCTCCGGGCCCTCATGCCGCAGGACGGCGAGGTGGCCGGGCTCCTCGCGTTGATGCTGTTCATCGAGGCCCGCCGCACCGCCCGCGTTTCGGCCAGCGGCGAACTGGTCACCCTCGACGAACAGGACCGAGCGACCTGGGACGCGACGCTTCTCGCCGAGGGGCATCAGCTGGTCCGCGAACGCCTCGCCGCCGCGGCCGCCGGGGTGGCCCCGGGGCGCTACCAGATCCTCGCGGCGATCAACGCCGTCCACACCTGCGTCCGCGACGCGCGCGACACCGACTGGGCGCAGGTCGTCACCCTCTACGACCAGCTCGTCCGCCTCGACCCCTCGCCGATCATCGCCCTCAACCGGGCCATCGCGGTCGCCGAGCTCGACGGCCCGCACGTGGCACTGGCAGCCGTCGAACGACTCGAGGACGAGCTGGCCGGCTACCACCCCTACCAGGCCACCCGCGCCGAACTCCTGCGCCGGCTGGGCCACAGCCAGCAGGCGCGCGCGGCCTACGACAAAGCCATCGGACTGGCCGGCAACACCGCCGAGATCGCCCACCTGAGGCGCCGCCGCGACCAGCTGGGATAGGGCGGCGGCGCTTCAGGTGGTCACCCTCGCGGCTTCACCACCGGCACCGCCTCTGCGGCAAAGGCCGGCCGGACGTCCGCCAGCAGCTTGGCGATCACCACTTCGTTCACCCAGGCCCCGCCGGTCCGGTGAGCGACACCCAGCCAATCCCCGATGTCCCATATCTCCCGGCAGGCGGCCAGGACGGGCAGGCCGGCCACCTCGCTCCGGCTCAGCGGACGGACCTGCTGGTAGCCGGTGAGGACCGCTGCCCAGCGTTCGCGATCCTCACCGGCGAGTCGGGCCCGCGATAGAGAGCGACCAGGTCGTACGCGCGTAGCCCGAACCCGCGGCAGCCGCTACCGCCACGCCACCGGGGAGACCCGGCCGCCGCTCCGGTTTGGCCCGCCCGCCCGCCGCCGCGAGCTTCGCCACTAGGAACTCTTCCGCCTCGCGCTCATTCCGATCGGTCAGATCGATCCACGTCAACCCGCCCAGCACACCCGGTAACTCACACGGCCGCACGATCACCGGGATCAACCGCCGCGACTCCCCGCGCGGATCGGCCCGGAACGCCATCTGCCACTCCACCGACCGATACGTCGAGGACGACAGATACGACGGGGAACACACCGCCAGGGTCCGGGCCGAATCCCGCACGGCCTCGTCCATCTTCGACACCCACGCCGTGCCCGGCACAAAATCCCAAACCTGCACCACCACCCGCAACCCGGCGTCTTCCAGCACCCAGGCGATCCACTCCGCCCACTTCCGGTCCGCCGACGTGTAAGACACGAACACGTCCCAGCCCGGCGCCACCCCCGACCCCATCCATACATCACAGTGTGTCAACCATCGACCACACCAGTACAGACTCCGCCGATCCGAGCCCGGGGAGAAATACACCAGCCAACCCGCCAAAGGAGCACCTACCCGAGCCGACCCGATGATCGCAGAGAAGCTGGCCATCGCCGAACCCACCAAACACCAAGCCAGCCAGCCCGTTCGACCAGCCACAGCCTCAACCGGCAACGGAAGACGGCAGCTCCATGCAGAGCCGCCGCCCCCAGGACGTCCGGACGGCCGAGCGCGTCAAGAGCAGCGGTCACAGGACAGGCCCCTCAGAGACAGGGCCCGGCCGAGTAGCGATCAGCTCTTGGCGCGCCAGGAACACCGCCGGCCAGAGACGACCAACCAACTGTGGACGAGCGCCGACCGGCGTTGCACGGTTGTGGCCGTTATCGGGGAGAGGAACGTGCAACGTTCAGGGGGCCGCGGAGGGCGGCCCACTGGAGAAGCATGATCGTCTTCGCGTCGGTGATCTCGCCGCTCTCGATCGCGGCGAGGGCCTCCTCGAACGGCAGCTCGACGACCTCGATGTCCTCGCCTTCCTGCGCGACCCCGCCGCCCGCCGACGTCCGGCTCTCCGCGCTGTACGGCGCCGCGTAGAAACTCAGCCGCTCGGTCACCGAGCCGGGGCTCATGTAGGCGTCGAAGACGTGCTCGACCTCGCCGATCGTGTGGCCGGTCTCCTCCGCGGCCTCGCGCCGGATCGCGGTCTCCGGGTCGTCGCCGTCCAGCAGTCCCGCCGCGGTCTCCAGCAGCATCCCGTCCGGATGACCGTTGACGTAGGCAGGGAAGCGGAACTGCCTGGTCAGCAGCACGGTCCGGCGCGAGACGTCGTAGAGCAGGATCGTCGCGCCGTTGCCTCGGTCGTACGTCTCGCGCGATTCGGTCGTCACCCGCCCGTCGCGGTGGCGATAGGTGAAGACGTTCCGGCGCAGCACGTACCAGCTCGACGAGAGCAGCTCCACGTCGAGAACCTCGACGTCGGGGTTGCGCCGCAGGTCCCGCCCGGTCAGGTGGAGCCCGGTCCGACCGCGGCCGTCGGGCACGTCGACTCCGGGCGTGCCGGTGGTTTCTGCTGGCATCGGCGTCATGTCCTGATCATCTCGCGTACTTGTGGGGCTTCTGTGCTCGGTGTCGGTTTTCAGACCTGCGTCGGAGGCCGACTCTTCTGTGGACGGTTCACGATCGGCTCCGGAGTGGTTACCTGGAAATCGGAAGCAACCGAGCATCCGGGCGGAGGGTGAGATGTCGGACGTCGACTGGAACGCGCTGCGGGACCAGTACCAGGCCGGATACGACACCGGGGTGGCGGAACTCCGGGCGGCGGCGTCCCGGTTCCGGCAGGCGGCCGAGCTGGACGGCCACGCTGATTCGAACGGCTTCGCCGATGGGCCGGTCGATCTCAACGACAAGGATCTCCGCGTCGCGCTGGCCGATCTGTTCGCAGGCCTGGCCGACGACGCCGAGACCACCGGCCCCGACCCGCGCGCGTTGTCGGTGGCCCGCTCGCTGGCCGCGCTCGCGCCCCGCCCCTCGCTGCGGCAGCTCGAGCCGTTCCGCCCGGTGCCGGAGTCCGAGCCGGTTCCGGTGGTCGCCTCGGCGGTGGCGCACGGGCGCCCTGCGACCCGTGCCGACGTGGTGATCGCCCGGGTCGCGGTGGCCGCCGCGTCGGTCTGGCACCGCCTGCGCGGACGCGCTGAGCCGCCTCGCCGCCTGTGACCCAGCGCTGCCTCAGACGCCCCAGCCGCCGCGCCGCCCCAGCCGCCGCGCCGCCCCAGCCGCCCCGCTGCCCGAGCCGCGACGCTCCGACGCGTGGGTGTGACGCTGCCGGGTACCGCCTGCGGGTTAGCGTTTACCGGCGCGTTGCGTAGTTGCATGATCACGCAGAGGGAGGCGGCTAATGATCGGGCGGAGGAGGGCGGCGACTCTCGCACTGGTCGTACTCGGCGCGGGGCTACTCGCCGGGTGCAGCGACGACACGGCCCCCGAGGGCAAGCCGGTGGCCGAGACGTCCCCCAGCGTGTCGGTGGCGCCGACCGGAGCGTCGATCCCGGACGTGGTGGAGGTCGTCGAACCGAGCGTGGTCACCGTGACCGCGGGCGAGTCGCAGGGCAGCGGCGTCGTCTACCGCAAGGACGTCGTCGTCACGAACCAGCACGTGGTCGGCAGCGCGCGGGCCGTCACACTGACGCTGGCCGACGGCGCCACCGTGCGCGGAACGGTGGTCGGCACCGACGAGATCGCCGACCTCGCGGTGATCCGGGCGGCGCGGACGAACCTGCCCGCGGCCGCGATCCGGTCCGATCTGCCCCGCGCCGGTGAGGTGGCGCTCGCGGTCGGCAGTCCGCTCGGCTTCGAGAACACGGTCACCCAGGGCATCATCTCCGGCGTCGGACGGCAGATCCCCTCCGAGCAGACCGGCGGACGGCCGCTCGTCGACTTGATCCAGACCGACGCCGCGATCTCACCCGGCAACTCCGGCGGTGGACTGTTCGACGCGCAGGGCCGGCTGGTCGGCATCAACGAGGCGTACATCCCGCCGGCGGCCGGCGCGGTCTCGCTCGGGTTCGCGATCCCCAGCGCCACCGTCGTCGACGTCGCCGACCAGTTGCTCACCAGCGGTAAGGCCACCCACCCCTACCTGGGCGTGTCGCTGACCGAGCTCACCGACGCGGTCCGCAACGCGCTCGGCGTCGACGCCGAGAAGGGCGCGGTCGTGGTGCGGGTGGCGGCCGGGTCGCCGGCCGCGGCGGGCGGCCTCCGGGCCGGTGACGTGATCACGATGCTCGGCGCCGAGACCGTCGAGGCGGTGGAGGACGTGTACGCCGCGCTGCGGACCGTCGACCCCGGCGACCGGGTGGACGTCGTGGTCCAGCGCGGCGGCGACGCCACCACGGCCTCGGTGACGCTGGGCCGGATCACCGGCTGAGGCGTCCAACGGGTCGCCGGTGGGGAGTGCCATCGTCGGCGCCCGAAGGTCTCATGTGGAAAAGTGGCGAGTATCGCCTGATGCAGGCGCGATGCGCCGACTAGTTCAGAGCGGTGGTTGCAACTGGATCTCTGCAGCGGCTTCCCAGAGTCCGTCGAAAGTTCGCCGTAACTCGTGCACGCGGGCAGGTGACGTGTGCAAGGTCGCCCTCACCAATTTGGTGCCCGCGACACCCGGAACCAGGCTCTCGACGTGGCCGATCGAGTCGTCGAAAAGAACAAAGTCGGGTATCGACCCGATGTCGACGTCAGCCGTCATTTCGGCCGTCAAGACCTTGACGCTGATGTGATTGTCGTGCTGTGCCGAACAGATTTGCAGGAACGTTTCGTCCGCCGCGAGTTGCGGGTCGTCGAAGATGAAGATCCGGCGCACCACTACACCACGTGCAACCGCCGCACGAAGGGTCTGCAGATAGATCGTCGCCATCGGAGTGTGCCAGAAACTTCCGTCGAGAGGGCCGTCGATGCTGGGCACGCTAGTCGCATCGATACTCACGTTGGCGGCAGCGCTCAGTGTGAGCAGCCAATCCGGGGTCTCCCCTTGGAAGACAGCTTCGCCCTGTTCGAGCTGATTGTGCAATCGATCGGTGATCGAGCGGGTGGCGCGAGTGAATCGGTCGATGATCGATTGATCCGGCGAGAATCTGGTGCGCGGGAGTCGGTGAATGAACTTCGCGCTCGGCATAATCCCCCCGCGAACGTCCTCGTAGTGCAAGCCGGCGGTGAGGAAGGGCGTTCGGCATTCTTCCAGTAGCAGGGGAACTATTTCTTTTCCTTGGGCATCGGCGTAGTGAAGCTCCCTCTGCACCCATTTAGAATCCACCGAACTCGTACTCAATAGTACGATGAATGCTGCGCTGGCTTCGATCCGAGTTTCTATTTCGTTGACGAAGCGGTCACCAGCGCGTAGCTCGAAGTCCCACCAGACTTCCACGCCCGCTGCTTCGAGGAACGCGGCGAGCTTTTCGGCGTAGAGACGGTCGGCCCGGCTGTAGCTGAGAAAGACTGCCTCGGACACGGCCCCTCCCCGACGCGGTGTCGCGCTGACGGGTCCATTCTCCCCGTCTGAACACGTTCACACGCGACGTACAGCAGTTCTGCGACCTCGCTGTCGCACTCCCCACCTCGCGCGACGCCTGCCGTCCTGCCCGGCAAGGTGCGCCGGCGCGACCACGAACGGCAGCGGTGTGGTTGTGTGCTCCGCGTCGGCGGTACGGCGGGCCGTCCGGTGAGCGAGCCGTGCAACAGATTGCAGGCCCCGTGCGTCCTGGGGACGATCGCGTTCACAGGACGAAGGGGAAGGCGGACCATGCCGGAGCCCGATGGCTTCGAAGAGTTCGTGTCCGAGCGCTCCGCTGCGCTGACCCGCTACGGCTTCGTCCTCACCGGAAATCCGCACGACGCCGCCGACCTGGTCCAGGAGGCACTGATCCGGCTGCGCGGCGCGTGGGGACGGGTGCGCCGCCGGGACGACCCGGAGGGGTACGTCCGGACGACGATGGCCCGGCTGCACGTCAGCTGGTGGCGCAAGCGTCGGCGGGAGCGGCTGGTCGAGGCGGTGCCGGAGGGCTGGGCACCGGACCCCGGCATCGCTCGGGCCGAGGCGGACATCGGGCTCTGGCGCGCACTCGCCGCGGTGCCGCCGCGCCAGCGCGCCGTGCTGGTACTGCGCTACTACGAAGGGCTCGCCGACGACACGATCGCCGAGCGGCTGCGGATCAGCCGGGCGACCGTCCGCAGCCAGGCCCAGCGCGGCTTACGGACGCTACGCGCGCAGCTCACGCCCGACGACGCCCCGCCGCAGCCCGAGATCCTCACGACCGAGCGGAGGCGCCATGCTTGACGACCACGACGGCGCGCTGGACGACGTCCTCACCCGGACGCTGAGCCGGGCCGCCGACGCCGCACCACTACCCCCGCCGGACCTGTACCGGACCGTCACGCGCGGCCACGCGCGGCGGCGCGCCACGCTCGTGGCGGCCACCGCCGCGATCACCGTGTTCGCCCTGCTGATAGGTGTCGCCGGATGGCTGAAGGTCACCCGCTCCGACCCCGCGCCGGTCACCCCGGCCACGGCCGAGGCGCTCTGGCCGGACGCGATCCGGACGCTGCCCGCGACGCTGCACGGTCGCGAGTACTCGGTGGACGCCGTGCTGCCGGACGGCACGGTGGTCGTCCACACGGTCGACGCCGGAGCGGCGCAAATCCGGTCTGTCCGGGGCGATGCCCGCACCTGGACGTCGCGGCTGCTGGCGTCGTACCCGGAGGCGGCAAGTCCG
Organism: Cryptosporangium minutisporangium; assembly: GCF_039536245.1. Classification (NCBI taxonomy): domain Bacteria; kingdom Bacillati; phylum Actinomycetota; class Actinomycetes; order Cryptosporangiales; family Cryptosporangiaceae; genus Cryptosporangium; species Cryptosporangium minutisporangium. Next base: position 64,543 of record NZ_BAAAYN010000079.1, read on the forward strand.
CCCCTCGTCACGAACGTGCGGGCGAGCGCGAGCTGGCTGGTGTGGCAGGTCGACGACGAGATCTGGAGCCTGCGGTGGGACGGTGGGCAGCCGCAGCGGATCGTTGCCGGGCTGAAGCGGATGCTCGGAGGGTTCTCACTGGCCATCGACGGCGACCGGATCGTCTACGGCCCGACGTCCGAGGGCGTCCGGATCATTCCGGCGGCCGGCGGCACGCCGACGCTGCTCCCCGGCACCGCGAAGTACTTCACCCTGCACTGGCCGTGGCTCGTCCACGACGGGAAGGCCCCCCACCACCCGTCCGGTACGCCGCCGACGCTGTGGAACGTCCGCACCGGCGAGCGCCGTGAGGCGGTGTTCACCGCGGTGACGTACCGGGACACCTGCACGCCGGTGTGGTGCGTGGCGGTGGGCGACGACGGTAAGCCGCCGCTCGGCGGCGGTGACGACCCGATCACGACCGTCCGCGTCGACGGCACCGATCGGAAAGCGTGGCCGGGCTACCGGACGGAGTTCTTGTACGTGAAGCCGCTCCGCGACCGCTATCTGCCGCTCATCCGGATCGAGCGGGCGGCCGACGGGAACCAGGTGATCGACGTGATCGACCTGGTCGACGACCGGACCGTCGAACTCGGCCGGATGCGGAACGACCCGAGCGCGCTGATGAGGATCGGCTCCGGAGACGGTGTCTTCTCCTGGCTCGACGTCGACGGGAGCGTGAAGGTGTTCGATCCGCAGCGAATCCGGTGAGGACGGGAACGCGCGCGGGGCCGCCCGGGTTGGCGTGAGTATGACCTCGGAGACCGAAGAGAAGGCGCACGCACGGGGACGGGTCCGGCTGGAGCCCGGGCTGAAGCGAGTCCGAGCGTTGGTCGGCGGCCGGACGGTCGCCGACACCCGACACCCGGTGCTCGTCTGGGAGAAGCCCTACTACCCGACCTACTACGTCCCGCGGGACGACGTCCAGGCCGAGCTCGTACCGACCGGGGAGACCAGCCGGTCGCCGAGCCGGGGGGACGGCATCGTCCACGACGTGGTGCTCGCCGGGCGGACGCTCGGCGGTGCCGCGCTGACGTTCCCGGACTCCCCGCTGCCGGAGTTGCGCAGCCTGGTGCGGCTGGAGTGGGCGGCGATGGACGAGTGGCTGGAGGAGGACGAACCGATCTACGTCCATCCGCGCGACCCGTACAAGCGGGTGGACATCTTGAACAGCAGCAGGCACGTCCAGGTCAGCGTCGACGGTGTCGTGGTCGCCGACTCGCACCAGCCGCGGATCCTGTTCGAGACCAGCCTGCCGCCGCGTTACTACCTGCCGATCACCGACGTCCGGATCGACCTGCTCCGTCCGTCGGCGCTGGTGACGCACTGCCCGTACAAGGGCGCGGCGACGTATTGGGACGTCGTCCTGGAGTCCGGCGCCGTGCACGAGAACATCGTCTGGACCTACCGGTCGCCGCTGGCGGAGAGCCAGAAGGTGGCCGGGCTCGTCGCGTTCTACGACGAGAAGGTGGACGTCACGATCGACGGCGTGCCGCAGGGGCGCCCGCGGACACCGTTCTCCTGACGGCGGGGGGCGGGGGCGCCCGGGCCCGGGCCCCCNGGGCCTCCGGTGTCAGCCGACGAGTTCGCTCGGGACCGCGATGACGTCGACCATCGCGCCGTTGCGGTAGACGGTCAGCGGCAGCGGTTCGCCGATCGCGTCGGTGAACAGCAGCTTCTGCAGGCCCTGTGCGTCCCGGACCGGTGCCCGTCCGGCGTCCAGCAGCAGGTCGCCGACGCGGACGCCGGCCTGGGCGGCGGGGCTGCCCGCGACCACCTCGACCACCCGGAGTCCTCGGGACGGCCCACGGCCGCCCAGACGTTCGGCCAGCCGCCGGGCCAGCGCGTCCGGCAGCGGGAACGGGGCGGTAACGAGGCCCAGGTAGGCCCGGCGCACCCGGCCGTCGGCGCGCAGGGCGGTGAGGATGCGGCGGGTCGTCGGGTTGATCGGGACGGCCAGGCCGACGCCGATCCCCGCGACCGCCGTGTTGATCCCGACCACGCGGCCCTGCCCGTCGGCCAGCGCGCCGCCGGAGTTGCCGGGGTTGAGTGCGGCGTCGGTCTGGATCACGTCCTCGATCAGGCGGGTCGCGCCGCCGCTGCGGGCAGGCAGCGACCGGCCGAGCGCGCTCACGACACCGGCCGTGACCGTGCCGGAGAGGCCGAGCGGGTTCCCCACCGCGACGACGAGCTGACCGACCTGGAGAGCGTCGGCGTCGCCCAGCTCGAGGCCGCCGATGGGCGCGTCGTCCGCCCGTGCGACCGCGAGGTCGGAGAGCGGGTCGGCGCCGATCACCGTGAACCGGGTCTCGGATCCGTCGGCGAACCCGGCCCTGCCGCCGGTGGCACCGGCGACGACGTGCGCGTTGGTGAGCATCAGGCCGTCGTCGTCCACCACGACGGCGGAGCCGGCGCCCTCGCCGCGTCGGCTGCGCACGGTCAGCGCGGCGACGTGCGGGCCGACCGTATGGGCGACCCGGGTGACGATCTGGGAGTAGGCGTCTAATTCGGTCATGATCGCCTCCGGGCTGGGCTGACGATTACATCGCTACAACCGTTGCGCGGTCGCAGGGCTTCCGCCAGTCCTGTTTACGATTCGGCGGTGACGACGATCGAGCCGGAGACCCCGGCGAACGCCGAGGCGGCGAGCGGCGAGACACCGCGGGAGGTGCTCACCTGGGACCTGTTCGGTACGGCGTCTCGCGAGCTGGCCACCCAGATCGCCGAGGACGGGTACCGGCCGGAGATCGTGCTCGCGATCGCGCGCGGCGGCCTGCTGCCGGCCGGGGCCCTGGCGTACGCGCTCGAGGTGAAGAACGTGGCGACGATCAACGTCGAGTTCTACACCGGGGTCGAGGAGCGGCTCGCCGTCCCGGTGATGTTGCCGCCGGTGCCCGAGGTGGTCGACCTGGCCGGCGCGCGGGTGTTGATCGTCGACGACGTCGCCGACACCGGCCGCACGCTGGAGGTCGTTTACGAGTTCTGCGCGGCGCACGTCGCCGAGGCCCGGACCGCCGTGCTCTACGAGAAGCCGCAGTCGGTCGTCCGCTGCGAGTACGTCTGGCGCCGCACCGACCGCTGGATCAACTTCCCCTGGTCCACCCTGCCGCCCGTGCTTTAGGCGCATACGGTAGGAACCGTGCGCATCGCGGTGGTCGGGGCCGGCATCGTCGGACTGTCGACCACGTATGCGCTGCGGAGGTACCCGGTCAGCGTCCGGTGTTACGAGGCCGGGACGCCGATGGGCGGGCGCTCGCGCGGCGGCACGCGGATCTTCCGGCTGGCGCACACGACGTCGTCGCTGGTCCGGTACGCGGCCCGGTCGCGGGACGGTTGGACGCGGTGGGAACGGACGGCGGGCCGCACGCTGGTGGGCCGGGAGAGCACAGTGGTCAGCGGTGACGACGCGGCCGCGCGGTACGCCGCGATGCGTGCCGTGGGCGTCCGCTGTGGACTCTATTCGGACGTCGCCGCGGTGCCCGGGCTCCCGGCGCGGGACGGCACGCCGGGACCGTTCCTCGTCGACCCGGCCGGTGGGGTCATCCGGGCCGAGGCCACCGGCGAGTACCTCGCCGCCGCGGTACGCCGCTCTCTGCAGCTCGACGCCGTCCAGCGGATCACCGTGCGCGGGGACACCGCCACGATCCACTCCGCCGGGGGCGCCTGGGAGTGCGACTCGGTCCTGATCGCGGCCGGTACCGGCACGGCGGCATTGGCAGGTCCGCTCGGCCTTCGGGTCCCCGCCGAGTTGGAGCACGCGTTCCGCTTCACGTTCCCGCTCGCGGCCACCGCCGGTCCGGACGGTGGGCTGCTGCCCCCGCTCCGCTGCTGGATCGAGCGCAGCGGCTCCTGGAAGGACGGCTTCACCAGCTACGGGCACCTGGCCGGACCGGGCCGCTGGGCGATCGGCGGGCACCTGCCGGCGGCGGACACCGCCTGGGGACTCGGACCCGAGGAAGCGCGGCGGCGCGCCGAGTCCGTGGTCACCACCTACGTCGCGGAGTTCCTCGACGACATCGTGGACCCGAACCCGGTCGACACCGTGTACTGCGCGGTCACTCCCGGGCTGGGCGACGGGGTACACGTGGACCGCGCCGGGCCGGTGCTCGCGGTCTGGGGCGAGAACCTTTTCAAGTTCGCGCCCGCGCTCGGCGCCGACCTCGCCGCCGCGGTCGCGGCCCGAGGACTCCCCGACGAGGTGCCGTAGCGAGAGACTGTACGGGGACTACCGGACATGAGGACCACCCGACGCGCAGCTGTGCAAAGGAGCACCGGCATGAAGAAGCTCATCAACGCTCCCGCCGATGTCGTGGTCGAGGCGCTCGCCGGCCTCGCCGCCGCCCATCCCCGGCTCGCGGTCGATCTCCAGAATCGGGTGGTCTACCGCGCCGACGGTCCGGTTCCGGGCAAGGTGGGGCTGATCTCCGGTGGCGGGTCGGGGCACGAGCCGATGCACGGTGGGTTCGTCGGGCCCGGCATGCTCGACGCCGCCTGCGCCGGTGAGGTGTTCACGTCCCCGGTGCCCGAGCAGATCCTGGCCGCGACCAAACTCGCCGACGGCGGCGCCGGCGTGCTGCACATCGTCAAGAACTACACCGGCGACGTGATGAACTTCGAGATGGCCGCCGAGCTCGCCGAGGACGTCCAGATCGCCACCGTGGTCACCAACGACGACGTCGCGGTCGAGGACAGCCTCTACACCGCGGGGCGGCGTGGCGTCGGCGTCACCGTGCTGCTGGAGAAGATCGCCGGCGCCGCCGCCGCGGAGGGGCGCGACCTCGCCGAGGTCACGGCGATCGCGCAGCGGGTCAACGACCGGGGCCGCAGCATGGGGCTGGCGCTGACGTCCTGCACGGTGCCGGCCGCGGGCAAGCCGACGTTCGACCTGCCGGACGACCAGATGGAGCTCGGCGTCGGCATCCACGGCGAGCCGGGCCGGCGGCGCGTCCCGCTCGCGTCGGCGCACGAGGCGGCGGCGATGCTGGTCGAGCCGGTGCTCGCCGAGATCCGGCCGGACCAGGGTGTGCTGGCGTTCGTCAACGGTCTCGGCGGAACCCCGCTGATCGAGCAGTACCTGCTCTACGGCGAGGTCGCCGCGCTGCTGGACAAGCAGGGGATCCCGGTGGTGCGGTCGCTGGTCGGCTCCTACATCACCAGCCTCGACATGGCCGGTGCCTCGGTCACGCTGCTCGCGCTCGACGACGAACTGCTCCGGCTGTGGGACGCCCCGGTCGACACCCCCGGGCTGCGGTGGGGCGCATGAGCGTCGAAGCGTGGGTGCGGGAGTTCGCCCGGCTGGTCACCGCGGAAGCCCCCCGGCTGACCGAGCTGGACTCCGCGATCGGCGACGCCGATCACGGCGCGAACCTGTCCCGGGGCCTCAACGCGGTCGTCTCGGCGCTGGACACATCGTCGTTCCCCGACGACGGGGCGCTGCTGAAGAAGGTCGGGATGGTGCTGGTGAGCACGGTGGGCGGTGCCAGCGGGCCGCTCTACGGCACGTTTTTCCTGCGCGCTGCCGGGGCGCTCGGCGACGGCTTCCCGGCGGCGTTCCGGGCCGGCGTGGACGGGGTGGCCGCGCGCGGCAAGTCGACGACCGGCGAGAAGACCATGTTGGACGCCTTGGTGCCGGCGGCCGAGGCCCTCGCCGCGGGCAAGGACTGGGCCGCGGTGGTGGACGCGGCCGAGACCGGCCGGGACGCGACGATCCCCCTCGTCGCGCGGAAGGGCCGGGCCAGCTACCTGGGGGAGCGGAGCGCCGGGCATCTCGATCCCGGAGCGGCCTCGGCGACGCTGCTGGTCACGGCGGCCGCCACGACGCTCGGTGCGGACGGCTGACCCCGTCGATGGCTGATCTCGTCGCGCTGGTCGTCGTCTCGCACAGCCGGCCGCTGGCGCGGGCCGCGGTCGAACTCGCGCTCCAGATGGCGCAGGACGCGCCGGTGCGGGTCGCGGTCGCGGCCGGTGTGGACGACGCCGGGTCGGACGGGCCCGGACTCGGGACCGACGCGGTGGCGATCGCCGACGCGATCGGCGAGGTGGCCGGCGCGGCCGGTGTGGTCGTGCTGATGGACCTGGGGTCCGCGGTGCTCTCGGCCGAGCTCGCGCTCGAACTGCTCGATCCCGACGTTCGGGAGCGGGTGGTGCTCAGCCCGGCGCCGCTGGTCGAGGGATTGGTCGGCGCGGTGGTCGCGGCGGCCGGGGGAGCCGGACGGGACGAGGTGGCGGCGGAGGCGGTGGCGGGCTTGGCGCCGAAGGCCGGCCACCTCGATCCGCCGCCGTCTCGCGAGGGTTTCGGCCCGCCGTCCGGGTCACCGGGTGAGGGGGGCGCTGGGTCGCCGCCCGCGGCATCGGCGTCGGCGCCCGAAGGGGGCAGCGAGCCGCCCGCAGGGCTGCGGGCGTCGTTCGTGGTGAACGATCCCCAGGGGCTGCACGCCCGCCCGGCCGCGGCGCTGATCGGCGCGGTGCGCGGCGTGGAGGCGGCAGTCACACTGCGCAACCTGACCACCGGCGCCGGACCGGTGCCTGCCGAGAGCCTCAGCCGGGTCGCGACGCTGGAGGCGCTCGCCGGGCACGAGGTCGAGATCGGCGTCCCGGCGGGCGAGGACGCGGCGCTGCGACGGGTGCTCGCGGCGGCACACGAGATCTTCGGCCCACCGCCCGCCCCACGGTGGTCCCCGCCGGGTTCGTCGACGCGTCCGCCGGCCGGTCCGCCGCCCAGCGCGTCGCCAGCCGGTCCGCCCTCCACCGCGTCGGCGGCCGGCGAGCCGGCACCAACCGCGGCCCCGTTCGCGTCGGTCTCGCCCGGGTCGGCTTCGGCTGGGCTGGCTGGGTCGGCCTGGCCTGGGACGGCCCCGGCCGTGCCGCTCGCGCCGGCTGTCGGGGCAGGGCCGCTCGCGGCCTCGCCGGGGATCGTCGTCGGTGTCGTGCGGCAGCGCCCGCGCGGCGGACCGGGCACCGCGTCGGCGATCGCCCCGGTAGACGGGGGCGGCCCGGAGAGCGAGCAGCAGCGGCTGGAGGCCGCGCTGGCGGCGGTGGCGAGGGACCTCGCGTCAGTCCGGGAGCGGGTGGCGGCCGAGCTGGGCGACGCCGAGGCAGGCATCTTCGATGCGCACGCGCTGCTGCTGGACGACCCGGAGCTGCGGACCGCGGCATCCGCGCGGATCGCGTCCGGTGCCGACGCGGGTGCCGCCTGGGCGGCGGCGATCGGCGCGGCGGAGACCGCCTGGAGCGCGCTCGCCGACCCCTACCTGCGCGCCCGCGCCGCCGACCTGGTGGCCCTCCGCGACCAGGTCCTCGCCGTCCTCGCGACGCCCCCGGGCCCGGACGCACCCGCGATGGCGGACAGCGACGCGGCGGACCTCGCATCGGGGGACGTGCTCGTCGCGTCGGACCTCACGCCGGTCGAGGCGGTAGCGCTGGATCCGGCGCGCATCGGCGGCGTCGTCCTGGCGCACGGAAGCCCGACCGCGCACAGCGTCCTCCTGCTGCGCGCCCGCGCGATCCCCGCGGTCGTCGCCGCCGGGGACGCGGTGCTCGCGGTCCCGGACGGCACCACGGTCGCGCTCGACGGCTCCACCGGCGAGCTGGTGCTCGACCCGGCGCCGACCGTCCGGGAGCGGTTCGCCCGCACCCGCGCCGACGCCGCGCGGCACGCGTCCGCCGCCGCGGCCGGAGCGGCCCGCCC